>CAXUEN010000001.1:0-298 GCA_964249945.1 uncultured Caulobacteraceae bacterium
TCTTCCAGCCGACGGTGATCGCCGACGTGCCGCTGGCGGCGCGCGCCATGCAGGACGAGCCCTTCGGCCCGCTGGCGCTGATCCGGCCTTTCGACACAGTGGAGGAGGCGATCGAACAGGCTAACCGGCTGCCCTACGGCCTGGCCGCCTATGGCTTCACCGAGAACGGACGGCGGCAGAACCTGCTCGGCGACCTGATCGAGGCCGGCATGGTGGCGATCAACGGGGTGCGGCTCACCTGGCCCGACAGTCCCTTCGGAGGCATTAGGGAATCCGGGTTCGGCTCGGAGGACGGGCC
>CAXUEN010000001.1:308-40558 GCA_964249945.1 uncultured Caulobacteraceae bacterium
CGGAGGGCCTGGCCGCCCACATGGTCACCAAGGCCGTCCACCTGATGTAGCCAGCCGGTATGGGCGGGTCCGCGTTCGGCATCGGAGCCCGCGCGGACCCGCCTCCTATAGACGCCGGACGCCTTGGAGGCTCCGGCCCACGAAGGTCCGAAGGAAAACGCATGGCTGAAGGTTCAAGGGGGATCCAGGCGCGCACGGCGGCGCGCATTCTGGTGGACCAGCTGGTCGTCCAGGGGGTGGAGCGGGCGACCTGCGTGCCGGGGGAGAGCTATCTCTCCGTGCTCGACGCGCTGATCGACAGCGGTGTCGACCTGCTCACCTGCCGGGCCGAGGGCGGCGCGGCGATGATGGCGGAGGCCTACGGCAAGCTGACCGGGCGGCCGGGGGTGTGCTTCGTCACCCGTGGCCCAGGCGCCACCAACGCCTCGCCCGGCCTGCACATCGCCATGCAGGACTCCACGCCCCTGATCCTGTTCGTTGGCCAGGTGGAGCGCGGCATGCGCGGCCGCGAGGCCTTCCAGGAGCTGGACTATCCCCAGGCCTTCGCGGGTGTCTCGAAATGGTCGGTGGAGATCGACCGGGCCGAGCGCGTGCCCGAGATCGTGGCGCGGGCCTTCCGCGTCGCCCTGCAGAGCCGCCCCGGACCGGTGGTGGTCGCCCTGCCCGAGGACATGCTGGACGAGGTGGCGAGCGTGGCCGACGCGCCGCGGGTGCAGGCCTCGGCGCCCGCGCCCGCGGCGTCTGACATGGAGAGGCTGCAGGCGCTGCTGGCTGGCGCGTCGCGGCCGCTTGCTATCGTCGGCGGCTCGCGCTGGTCGGCTGAGTCCTGTGCGGCCATGGCGGCGTTCGCCAAGCGTCTGGACCTGCCCGTGGCCGCAGCCTTCCGCAGGGGGCACCTGTTCGCAGCCACCGACGAGCGTTTCGTAGGCGACCTCGGCATCGGCCCCAACCCCGAGCTGGCCGAGTACGTCCGCGGCGCCGACCTCGTGCTGCTGCTGGGCGGGCGGATGTCGGAGGTCGCGTCCTCCGCCTACACCCTGCTCGACATCCCAGCACCCCGCCCGGCTCTGGTCCACGTCCATCCCGATCCGCTGGAACTTGGACGGGTCTACCAGCCGGCGCTGGCCATCGAGGCCACGCCCGCGACCTTCCTGGCCGCCGCCGCCGGCCTGGAGGTCCAGGGCGGCTGGGGAGGGGAGCGGGCGCGGCTGCGGCGGAGCTACCGCGCCTGGTCCGACACGCCCGCGCCCCTGCCGGGCGCGTTCCAGTACGGCGAGGTGGTGGCGTGGCTCCGCGAGCGGCTGCCGGCCGACGCGATCCTCTGCAACGGCGCAGGCAACTTCGCCGGCTGGATCCACCGCTACTACCGCTTTCGGGCCTTTGCGACCCAGCTCGCCCCCACCAGCGGCTCCATGGGCTACGGCGTGCCGGCCGGGGTGATGGCCAAACGCCAGCACCCGGAACGGATCGTGGTGACCGTGGCCGGCGACGGCGACTTCCTGATGAACGGCCAGGAGTTCGCCACCGCCGTCCACCACCAAATCCCCTTCGTCGCCGTGGTGATCGACAACGGCATCTACGGCACCATCCGCATGCACCAGGAGCAGCGCTTTCCCGGCCGTGTGTCGGCGACCACTCTGACCAGCCCGGACTTCGCAGCCCTGGCCCGCGCCTACGGCGGCTACGGCGAGACGGTGCGCAGAACCGAAGAGTTCGCGCCGGCTTTCGAGCGGGCCCTCGCCGCCGGCCGCCCGGCGCTGGTGCACTGCCACCTCGATCCCCAGGCCATCACCCCCACCGCCACCCTCGACGGCCTCCGGGCCAAGGCCGGCCGGAGACCTTCGTGAGGGTCGGGAAGCGGCTGGACGGCAAGGTCGTCGCCGGCGCGGGCGCAGGCCTCGGGCGCGCCATCGCCGTGCTCGCCGCCGACCAGGGCGCCCAGGGGGCGGTCGACGACACCGGTGCGTCCGTCAGCGGCGAAGGCGGCTCGGCCACGCCTGCGGAGGCGACGGCGACGACCCTTCGTACGACGGACGGGGCGCGCGTCCGTGGGAAAGCTGCCGAGGAGGTCCGCAGCATGTCTTCCGTCTCTTCAATGCGGGCACGCCTGAGCGGCTCCCCGTGGCTGCCCGTCGCCACGCTCGTGGCCGCCATGCTGTCGTTTCAGTTCGGTGCGTCCATGGCGAAGCGCCTGTTCCCGAGTGTTGGAGCCGAGGGAGCGACTGCGCTCCGGATCAGCTGGGCCGCACTGATGCTCGCTCCAATTTTCCGACCGTGGCGAGTCCAGGTGACACGCCGGACGCTGCCGCCACTCCTCGGGTACGGCGTCTCGCTCGGTTGCATGAACCTCCTCTTCTACATGGCGCTTCGAACCGTGCCGCTGGGCATGGCCGTGGCGTTGGAATTCATCGGGCCCCTGGCTGTCGCCGTGGCGGGATCGCGGCGTTGGCGTGAGTTCGCTTGCGTAGGGCTGGCCCTCGTAGGTCTGTCACTGCTCCTGCCCATTGGGCGCGCAGCCGCCGCAGTCGATACGAAGGGCGCTCTCTTCGCACTTGGGGCCGGCGGCTGTTGGGCGCTCTACATAGTCTTCGGCCAAATGGCCGGGCGAGCGCACGGGCCGGCGACGGCTGCATTCGGGATGGTGATCGCTACGCTTGTCGTCCTGCCTGTCGGGATCCTACACGCCGGACCGGCCCTCTTCGCCCCAGGCCTGGTCGCGACGGGAATCCTGGTCGCCGGCTTTTCCAGTGCTTTGCCATACTCGCTGGAGATGGTGACCCTGACCCGTCTGCCCGCTCGAACCTATGGCGTGCTGACTAGCATGGAGCCTGCAAGCGGAGCGCTGATGGGTCTGATCTTCTTGCATGAACGGCTAGGTGCACGCCAGCTTCTGGCTGTGCTCGCCGTGATGCTCGCCTCGATCTGGGCTACGCTTTCCACGCGTCGAAGCTTTGTCCCACCCGAATAGCCATGCCGGCAGTTTGGTCCGACCCCGCGAAGTGCGCTTCGGTCATGACGGTCAGACCTCGTCCCATGGCGGCGGGAGCCGTCCCGACTTGAACAGCACGGCCGGGTTCTCGTCGTAATCGCCCATCTCCGTATCCGCCGAAACACTGTAGGCGATCACGCCTTCGCGGGCCGGCGCCAGCCGTTCGGCCTTGCGGGCGGCCTCGGCGGCGTCCTTGCACCCGATCGGCTGCTCCGCCTTCAGGCCCTTTCCCCGTCCCACGACGTAGGCCTGTACGATGTGGACGGTCTCACGGGGCATGGGCGGGCTTGTAGCCGCCCGGCGCAACAGGGGATACGCCGCTGTAAAGCGCTCGTGCGAAATCGCCGTCTTGGGGGGCGACCGCCGTGCGGGCCCGGTCGGGTCGCGCGCGGGTTGACTGGGGAAATGCGACGGTCACGTCTTCGGCCGGCCCTTCAAGCGGCGTGAACAGTCGCAAGGCCGTTTCCCTATGCACAGGCGTCAGGCGTTCGCCTAAGTTGCGCAAGGTTGGCCGTCTTCAGGGAACGGGGGTCTCCCTAGGTGCGCCGCCGTTTATGGATCCCGGATTGAGCGGCGAATTCATCTGAGGTTGGCTGAGGCCGATGGCGGAGGGCTTGGTCAGACTCCAGGCCGTCTTCTTCTCATTCCAGCACTCGGCGAACCCGGGGTCCGGCTGCGTCGAGGGCTCGTCGGCATAGCTGCGGCAGGGCGGCTGCAGGTCGGCGACGCCCAGGTCGGCGCCATCCGCTTCAACGGTCCGCCCGCCGTCCAGACGGAGATCGGGGAAGCCGATCGGTTGCGCCGGCTCCACCGGGCCCGTTACAGGCGGCAGATCGCGGCCGCCGGACGGGGGCGTGGTCACTGGCCCGGGGAGCGCGACGGCAAGAGCAGCTGCGGCCGATAGGAACACTTGGATATGGAAGCTCATCGGTGATCTCCTCTCCAGCAGGGCCTGTTGGTCTGCAGGCCGGTCCTGGCTTCTCTAGTCGGGCTTCAAGCCGACGGTCGAGTCCAAGTCCTCATGGCCGGTCTGACCGGACGATGGTCTCGCGGCCTGGGTGATCGCGCGTTCGACCGACACGCACCGTCCGGGGTTCGAGACCGACCGTGCAGACGGTGCATCGGCATAGGGCTGACAATGATCGTAGGACTGGGAGCGTTCGGACGCCGCGATCTTTCGCCCGACGGCGCAGCTGCCCGCCGGCTGGCTGAGCAGGAGGAGCAGGAGGGCCTTCGTCACGTTTGGCGCCTGTCGATAAAAGGGACACGGCGACAGAAAGAACGGACCGCTTCGCCCTCAAAAGATCAGCAGGACCGGGAATCTCCACCGCGAGGCCCTACCTGTGGTCGCGTGCGGCGAAATGCGGACCGTCAAGGCCGCCCGAAGGCCGGACGGTCTTGTACGGCGCATCGGCTACGCCCGGCGGGTGCGCCAGGGCGCTCGCGCCAGCGGCCGGTCCGGCCGGGAACGGCCATCCCACCAGCGGCGCCGAAGCGATTGCAACAGGCAGGATCGACGCCGGAGCCGGCGCGGGCTCGGCGGCGGCGACCACAGGTGCGGCGGCCTCGATCAGGTCTGGGGACCCGGCTGCGCCCTTATCGAGAAGATGGGGGACCGCTGGGCCATCCGGGTGCAGCCCGATCGCAACCGGCGCGCCGCCGCCCGACCATCGATAGAAGATGTGGGCGCCGAGGCGGCCCCACTTCGTCAGCCCCGCGCCCCAGTAAGGCGTGACCCATACCGTATGGTAGTGGGTGGCGTGGCCGATCGCCTTCATCACCTCCCCGTCGAGGGCTGCATCGGCGACCGCTTGCGCCCTCAGCCAGGGCGCAGGTGAGGGCGGCCGGTCGAGCGAACCGTCGCAGGTGAAGCTGAACTGGCACCCCGTGCGAAGCCCGGAGCCTTCGAAGACGACGTCGCAGACCGTCTTGGGAAACCGCCGGTCGCGGACGCGGTTGAGCACGACCTGGGCCACCGCCTTCTGGCCTTCGAGGCTTTCCGACGCCGCTTCGTAGTAGACCGCCTGGGCCAAGCAATGGCGGGACATGCCCCCGTCCACAGGCGCGGCCGTGGACAGATAGAACGGGCGCGCCGGGGTGTCGGCGATCTTGGAGTCGGGTATCGCGGCGTTCTTCAGATAGGCGTCCTCAGGCGAAAGCTTCAGGAACTGCAGGACGGGCGCGGGGCGAAGGCTGGCCTGCTCGCCGCCCGCGGTCGGCGGCGGGGACCCGTGGCCGGGCGCAGAGATCCGGGGGCTACGGCCTGGCGCAGGCGCGGTGTCGCGGGCGAGCTGAACACCCTCGACCAGGGCGGCTCCGGCGAGCACAGCCGCCAGCAGCGCCGCAAGCAGGCGAGCGGGGGATGGCCGCGACTGCGGAGCGAGCGCAATCCGCTGGTCGATTGTCCGGAACGCGACCGGCATTGCTATCCATCGGCATCGACGCGTCGATATTGCAGCGCGGCTCTATACTCGTGCGCCCGCACGCAGCGTACACCTCCATTTGGTGTCTCCGATGACGTTCGTGCGGAGTGACGCAATAAAAGTGGAGAGTTTTATTCTATAATTGTCAGAGGATCTCTTTAGTACCAGATGCTCGTCGTGATCGGCATCATATCAATCAGCTAGGCAGGACATAACTTTGATGAAGGGCGTGCAATGGCGTTCTTGCGACGGCTCTACGCTTCCATAGAGACTTCGCTACAGCGTTTGGCTATGCGGCGCCTGGCTGCGACACTGACGGCTTCTAGCGTCCGCTGGAAAGTCGCTGTAGCGTCGCACGATGGACGACGAAGCCCTTCGTACCCATCACGTGATTGCAGCCCTCGTCATCGGGGCGGGCTTCGCAGCCATGAGCGTGATCGCATCTCCGGTCAGGCGGTTGCGCCAGGCGCTCTCTAGCGTGAACTTCGCCGGCGGCCGCTCCGGCCCCGACCATGGCGGGCGAATTCTTCACCGCATGGACGAACCCCTAGCCTGATCACGCGTCCAGTCCGGTGCGCCAAGGCGATCATCTGGTCCTACCGGCGCGTGCGGGCAGCCCCTGGCGCGGGTCCGGCCGATCAGGCGTTGGTGATGCCGATATATCTGATCGTCGTGTCCGCGCCGGTGTTGGAGGCGGTCAGAGAGCCTAGGCGCGCGCCGGTCGCCGAGCGCACGACCAGGCTGATGTTGTAGTTGCTGCACTCTTCCAGCTGCACCAGATCGGTCATGGAGGAGCCAGGGATCGTGTCCCAGACCTCGCCCTTGACCGTCAGCCCCTTGCAGCGGATGGCGCGCAGGAACTGGCCCTGCAGGCGGCCCCGCAGCGTCAGGCCGGTGAGCGTGACGTTGCTGACGTCGGTCAGATAGGCCGTTGGCCCGGCCAGGGTCGCCGCTCCGAAATCCAGGTCCGCATTGGTGATGGTGATGTCGTCGATGCTGCACCCCTGCGCCACGCCCACATTCTCCATCATCAGCGGACACCCGGTCGGCCCCTGGGTGATCTTGCCTGTGATGTTGGAGAGCTGGATGTTGGTGATCCGCGCCACGCCTGTGGTGGTGCTGGTGTAGAACTTGATGCAGGAGAAGGCGTCGCTGTTCAGCGTCAGCCCGGTCAGGCTGATCCGCTGCATCAGCGCGTTGGTGGACTCGCTGTTCTCGCTCGTGAACGACAGCGCGTCGTCCCCGCTAGAGACGTTGATGGAGGAGCCGGTGACCTGTGAGCAGGCGCCGAAGAAGTGCAGGCCGTCCGCGCCCGGCATGTTGGCGCCGCTGAAGAGTTTCAGGCCGTTCAGCACGCCTCGGGTGGAGTTCTTCACCTCCATGCCGAAGCCCGTCAGGGGGCCGTCCGTCTCCACCGCATAGACGTTGAAGCCGTCGGTCGCCACCATCCCCAGCCCCTTACGGGTGGCTCCGTTCGGAGCGGAGGCGGAGCCGACGAAGGCCCCGCCCTGGCCCTCGACGGTCACGTTGCTGAGCCGGCCTGTGGTCCGGTTGGTCAGGCAATACAGCGTGCCGACCAGGGGACCATGATCGTTGTACAGGTCGCCCTGAAGATAGATGCGGGCGTTGCTGCTGTAGCCGAGGCCCGTGCTTAGCAGCCTGTAGCCTCCAGGCTTTATGGTCACCGATTTCTTGGACGCCGCGGCTGCGTCGAGCAGGGCCTGCAACGCCGCGGTCTGGTCTACCGAACCCATGGGGTAGGTCATCGGCTACGCTTTTACTGGCGCCCGGATAAGACCCGGGCCTGAACAGGGTCGCAGGCCCTTTCGGTAAACCAATGCGACACAAAGCCACCTTATGAATGTTTCCCGCAGCCGCGAGCTTCGGGCGGGGCGTCATTTGTTGGTGACAAAGTGCGTACAGACATGATGACGAGCGAAGATCGCCGCATCTTCCTCCGGCTCGTCGCCGGCTTTGCGACGATGGCCGGCGGAGCATCGCTCGCCGGCTGCAGCGGGCAGCCGATCGCCAGCGCCACGGCCTCTGCACAGGCCACCGCAACCTCGACGTCTACCGCCGTCGTCTCTTCCGGCGCCGCGGTGAGCGCAGGGGATGCGCCTATCGTGAACTTTGCTTTGAACTTGCAGTATCTCGCCGCCCAGTTCTATGCCCACGCCAGCACCAACGCCGGCCTTTCGGCTTCCGTGCTCACCGGAGTAGGCGGGCAGGGCGCCTCGACCGCGAACGGCCTTCAGCTGCTGAACGCCGCCCCGGCCGTCGCCCGCTACGCGTCGGAGGTCGCGACAGACAAGGCTAGCCGCCTCACCGAGGTCCGCACGGCGCTGTCGAGCGCCGCGGTCGGCCAGCCGGCGCTGGATCTTTCGGCCAGCGTAGGTGCGGCCACCGCGGGAGGGGCCCAGACAACGGTCGCGGCCATGGTGGGGGCGGCCGCCAGCGCCTTCAGCAGCGACCAAGCCTTCCTATCCGCCGCCCTGCTGTTTGAAGATGTGAGCGCCGCCACATTCCGGAACGCCCTCGCCCAGGTCACGAGCCCCTCCGCCCAGACCCTCCTGACCGACCTGCTGGCGGATTCGACCTATCACGCCGGTCTGCTGCGTTCAGCGCTGGTTGCGGAAGGCGCGTCCGACGCGAGCCTGAAGACCCTGTCGACCCTGCGCCAGAGCCTCGACGGCGTCGGTCCGCCGGAGACCGACGACGTCACCGACGGGCAGGACATCGTCACCAGCAACGGCTACGCCGTCGCCTTCACCCGCAGCCCGGCCCAGGCGCTGAACGTCCTCTATCTGAACCCGGCGGCGGCCACGGCGGGAGGTTTCTTCCCGCAAAGCCTGAACGGCGCCATCCGCCTCGCGGCCTGACCCCGCCGCTTTGGCGGACCGCCGGCCGGAGGAGAGGCGGCGAGCCTCAGGCGCCATCATTTGTGATGCTGGGGCTGATCCGGGCATGCGCATAGGTCGTCATGACCTACGCCATGGGCATGACCGACAGCGTGGCCACCATACAGGCCGCCCTGGACGCCGCCGCGGCCAAGGGCGCCGTCTTCACGCTTCCCGCGGGGGGTTACCGGCTGGCGAGCACGGGCCTGGGCTATGGGAACAACGCCAGGAT
Organism: uncultured Caulobacteraceae bacterium; assembly: GCA_964249945.1. Lineage (GTDB taxonomy): Bacteria > Pseudomonadota > Alphaproteobacteria > Caulobacterales > Caulobacteraceae > CAHJWH01. The sequence continues at coordinate 8,850 of CAXUEN010000001.1, forward strand.
CGTCATGGTCGGCGACCTCTACAACGATCACGGTCCCCAGGTCGGCACCCTCTACTGCCTGACCAACCGCTCCCGCGGCCGGCTGTCCAACCTGGCGATCTCGGGCCGGGGCGGAGCGTTCGTCGGCGCTTCCTCCTCGCCCAACGGCGCGACGCGCAAGGGCCTGGGCGTCGTCGATACCGACGGATTTGCGATCAAGGACGTGCGCACGCGCGGACCCCTGACCGGGTTCGGCCTGGAGGTGAAGAACGCCACCCACGGTTCGCTAGAGCGGCTGCAGCTCATGTCGGGCGCCAACGTGCCGGGCGCCGACGGCCTGCATTTCTTCGGGGCCTGTTCGAAGATCATGGGCGCGGGAATCGAGATATCCAGCGGTGACGACGCCGTTTCGTTCACCTGCGAGAACCAGGAGTCGCTCAACGCGACCATGCGGGGGATAAGCCTGCAGGCCCTGACCCTGAACAGCGCCGCCTTCTCCTGCATCAAGCTGTTCACCAGCAAAACCACAGGACGCGCCAGGATCAGCGGCATACGCCTGGCCCACATCAAGGGCCGCATCACCCAGGGGCCGACCGGCTGCCCGTTGATGATGCAGAACACCGGCGCGGCCCAGGGCTGCGTGATCGAGGACGTCGCCATCGACGACGCCGACCTGGACTTCGGCGCAGCGACCCTTGATGGGCCGACCGCCTATCTGACCGACATCGCCAACGTCCGGCTGACCGGGATGACGCTGCGGGGCCGCCGCAACGGCCAGTTCTTCCGCGCCGTGCGGTGTCGGGGGCTGGTCCTCCGGGGCGAGGCCTGGGAGACGATCCCGGGATCGTCGGCCGGCGACATGGTGCAGCTGGAGCGATGCGGCGATTACATCATCGACCTGGTCGTGCGATCGGCGACGGGCGCGCGAATCGGCTCGATCCGCGCGTCCAGCATCGGCACGGACCAGGGGACGCGGTATCTCGGACTTACCGGCGCCTGAGCGGGCGATGCGTCGGAACCGCCGGCGTCAGACCACGACGGCGCGAAAGCGCGGCTTGGGCGCTGGCGAGCAGGCTCCTCAGCGGCGGAAACCCGCTGCAGCCTCGAACCGCCGTCGCAAACCCAGGCCCATGGGCTCAGCCGTTCAACCGGCCGGCCGATCGCCGTCGATCCATACGCCAGAGAGGACCAGGCCGTGGACGATGCGCCAGCGGCCCGAGCAGCGCGGCCATGGTTCCGGTTCACCGGCCTCTCGGCTCGGGTCGACCGTAAACGCCCCGCCTTGCGGTGTCTGGACTCGCGCAAAGGATACGGTCGCGGCGTCGAAGTTCAGGAAGCGCCGGGTCAGAGGGTACTGGCACTTGTAGAAGGCTTCCTTGATGCTGAAGATCACCTTGGGCCACGCGACCGCCTGCAGGCCCGTCCCGTCGGCGAAGGCCGGGTAGTCGGCCGCACTGCAGACCAGACGCTCGACGCCAGGCGTCAGGGGCTCGGCGGACTCCGCATCCAGGCCCAGGCGCTTGGAGCGAAGCCAAAGTTGGAGTGCCAACACGGCGGCGCAGAAGTCGTCGGTGTGGGTGATGCTGCCCACGAACCCCTCCGGCCAGACCGGCGCGCGACCGGGGCCGACCGGCAGGGCCACCGCCGGTCCGCCGAGCTTGCTCAGGGCATGGCGCGCGCTGGCGCGTCCGGCGGCGAACTCGCTGCGCCGCGCAGCCCGGGCCTTCGCGACGGCGTCCCACTCCTCGGGGAACAGCGGGGCCTCGTGCATCGTGTCGTCGGCGACGCAGGCGGACACCGGCATGGGGAAGAGGCCGGCTATGTCGGCCGCCTTGACCCCCACGGCGGTCGAAAGCGCGGTCAGCAAAGCGTCGCCACCCAGGGCGCGCGCTTCGGTGCGTCTTCAGGAGAGGCGTCCATGTCGGGCAGTGGCACGAACTCGGTGATCATCTTCAGCCGTTCAGGCTCCATGATGGTGACGAAGCCGCCCTTCACGTCCGCCAGGCGCTCGCGCCGCAGTTGCTGGATGATTCGGTTGACATGGACGATGCTCATGCCCAGCACGTCGCTCAGCAACTCCTGCGTGAGCGGCATCGGAAATCGATCGCCCTCGGATACGCCGGCCATGCCCAGGCGGTGCTGCAGGTCCAGCAGCCAATGGCCCAGGCGTTCCACCGCGGTCCGCCGGCCCAGACGCACCACCTGTTCGGCCAGCTGCGCCTCTTCGATATGCCCAGCCAGCGTCAAGGCCTTGCGCAGCTGCACGTGACCGCCGGTATTCCGATCCAGCGCTTCCAGAAGAGGCGTCAGGTCGCAGAGCTGCGAGCTGACGAGCGCGACCGTCGTCTTGGCGATGAAGGGGTTCGGGTGGGCCCCGACCAGCTCGCCTGGCACCATGGTGCTGATCACCTGGCGCCTGCCGTCGGCGAAGAGATTGAGACGGCCTACCCAGCCTGAGACGACGAAACTGCGCCTGGACCGCTTCTGGTCCGGCAGCGGGACCCCGCCGGGAATCTCGCGGGTTCTGGAGGGGGACGTCGATTGGATCAGGTCGAAATCGTCTCCGTCCAACTTGGCCAGACTCGAAAGTTTGTGACTTAGGACTCTTGTGCTGAGACTAGGCTTGCTTCGAAGATTCTCACTGCATGACAGCATACGCCACCCACCTCATGCTCCGAGGGTGGCGCAATCTGATAGAAAGGATATAACCTAGGTTTACATACGTCACATTTCGAAGCCAAAGGCGCCCCCGAGGGAGTGATCCGATGAGGGCGCCGTCCCTGCATTGCTGATCTTTTTCTTTTCGGATCAGCCGCCACTCGCCCCGGCAGCGCCATCACGCCAGGCTTCCGATCTCGGTGAGCAGATGGGTGGCGGCTGCACGCCAGGTGAACCGCGCCGCTCGGCGATAGCCCGCCAACCTCTTGAATTGTCTAAGCTCCGGCAGAGTCTTCAGCGACATGATCTGCTCCACCCAGTCTTCTGGGGAGAAGATATCCGCATACAGGATCGCATCGCGGCAGACTTCCGGGATGGCGCCGGCGGGGGCGGCTACGACAGGGCAGCCGCAGAGCATCGCCTCGACGGGCGGCAGGCCGAAGCCTTCCGTGCGGGACGGGAACAGCAGGCAGAGGGCGGATTCGTAAAGGGCGCGCAGTTCGCAGTCATCGACGGCGCCTGCGAAGATGGCGGCCACCGGCGGCCGCAGGCCCGCCGCCTCCAGGCTCGCCCGCGTCGCCCCCAGCACCACCAGCTGCACAGCCGGAAGGGCCCGCTCGAAGGCTTGGAACACCACCTGGACGTTCTTGTAGACGGCGCCGGAGCCGAACACCAAGGCGTAGGATCGATCGCTGAGGCCGAGGCGATCCAGCACGCCGGCGTCCGGCTTCACGTCGAGGATGTGATCGGCTCCATTGTAGATCACCACGGTCTTGTCGTGCTGCGACACCTTGAATGCGGCCAGGCTGTCGCGCGCATATTCAGAGACAGTCAGCACCCGGTGACTGGTCGAGGCGATCAAGGGGGTCAGGAGCTTGTAGCCGAGCTGGAAACGGCGCGGAAACGACTCTGGAGAGATCAGGAACTGGGCGTCATGAATCATCGACAGTTTCCGTCGATGCGCCAGCGGCGCCAAATTGGCGAGATTGACCAGCACCCCGCCGGCGGCCCGCCAGGGCAGCACCACTTGCTCCCAAGCCTGGTGATGGCCAAACCGCTGTCCAACCTTGCGGATGCGGGCAAGTGGAGGCGCCCAGTTGAGCCTGCGCGGAAGCAGCAGCCGCAGGTCGAGATGGGGAAACTCGTCGGTGGCCGCCAGGATGTCCAACGCCTGCACGAGCCTGTCCGCGGTGCGGTGGACGCCATTCAGCACGCCGATGTAGAACTTGCCGTTGATGTAGATGGTGCGCTTGCGCGAGGTCGGCGCGTGCGCGGCGATGGTGATGCCGGCGACCGGCTCGCCAGGCCTGTGCCGAACGAGCAATTCAGGTCTTGCGACCAGTTCCGACGACATAGATGATCACCTGACGTGAAGCTTTCGCTTCGATGGTCCCGTATCGCCTGAACACTGTCCGTAAACGGCAACAATTGTGGGGGTAAAATGCGGTTGATCGGGAACGCAAAACCTAACAATTCATGCCGTTGCAACATGGGGCCTTAAAGATATGGCGGATGGTGGGGAAGCCCGGCTCAGGTTTGGGGCCGTGGGGGAGAGCGCCTACGCCAGCCTCAGCCTGGTCGATCACCCTGCCGTCGTGATCGCCGCGCCTGAGCCTCATCCCTCGCCAGCGGTCGGTCTTCGCGCCATGCGGCTGCACGAGGCGGCGGCCCTCCAGGCTGATCGCCAGCCGGGCGCGTGCGCCATCGTCTTCGAAGGCGAAGCGTTCAGCTATGGCTGGCTGCAGGGGCGTGCCGATCAGATCGCCGCCGAGCTGATCGCCAGGGGCGTGCGGCTGGGCGATCTGGTGGGCCTCTACATGCATCGTTCGCCGGAGATGGTGGCGGCCATGCTCGCCATCCTGAAGGCGGGCGCCGCCTATCTGCCGCTCGATCCGACCTTCCCGCAGGGCCGGCTCGAGATGATCCTTGCCGACGCGAGCCCCGCGGCCGTCCTGACGGAGGCCGCGCTGGAGGGCGGCCTGAAGCTGGGCGAGACGCCTCACCTGCGCTGCGAAGACGTTCCCCAGCTTCATGCGGTTGGCTCCCAACCCGCCGTTTGCGCCAGCGACCTCGCCTATGTCCTCTACACCTCGGGCTCGACGGGACGCCCGAAGGGCGTGGAGATCAGCCATGGCGCGGTGATGAACCTGCTCGCCGCCTTTCTGCTGCGGCCGGGTTTCACCGAGCGGGACGTGATGCTGGCCGCCACCACCACGGCGTTCGACATCTCGGTGCTGGAGCTGTTCCTGCCCCTGATCGTGGGCGGTCGCATCGTGCTGGCCTCTTCAACGACCAGCAAGGATCCCCATGCGCTGGCGTCTCTGATCGACGGAAGCGGCTGCACGTTCGCCCAGGGGACGCCGTCGAAGTGGCGGTATCTGGTGGAGGCGGGCTGGAAGGGCCGCGCCGGCCTCACCCTGATCTGCGGCGGCGAGGCCTTGACCCGTGAGCTGGCCGACCGGCTGCTCGTCCGGAGCGACGCCCTCTGGAACGTCTATGGTCCCACCGAGACCACCGTCTGGTCAACCATGGCGCAGGTGCGGCCCGGCCCGGGGTCCGTGCCGATCGGCTGGGCGATCGACGAGACCACGCTCCATGTGCTGGACGAACGTGGGAGCGAGGTTGCAGATGGCGACGTCGGGGAACTTTTCATCGGGGGCTCGGGGCTGGCGCGCGGCTACCGCGGACAGCCCGGGCTTACGCGCGAACGCTTCGTCAGCCGGAGCGGCGAGCGGGTCTACCGGACCGGCGATCTGGTGCGCCGCGGCCCCGGCGGGGCGCTCGAGTGCATGGGACGCACCGACCACCAAGTGAAGATCCGCGGCTTCCGCATCGAACTCGGCGATGTCGAAGCGGCCCTGTGCCAGTGCGAGGAGCTGTGCTGGGCTGCGGCGACGGCGTGGACGGATGCGGGCGGCGAGAAGACGCTGGTGGCCTATGTCACGCTGCGCCACGGCGTCTCGCCCGATCCGGCCGCCCTGCGCCGCACCCTGTCCGCACGCCTGCCGGACTACATGATCCCGAGCCGCTTCGTACGCATGGACGCCCTGCCCATGACACCGAACGGCAAGATCGACCGCAAGGCCCTGCCTGCGCCCGACCCCGCCCTGTGCCTGGGAAACGACGTCTCGGACGCGCCGATGGGCGCGACGCAGATCCGGCTGGCGGAGATCTGGTGTGGCGTGCTCGGCCTGACCTCGGTCTCGGCCGGCGACAACTTCTTCGACCTGGGCGGCTATTCCCTGCTCACCCTGACGCTTCTGCGCCAAGTGGAGGCGGCGTTCGAACGAAGCCTCTCGATCGCCGACCTGTTCGGCTGTGCGGACCTTCGCGCCATGGCCGTCCGGCTGGAGGATGGGTCGGCGCCCGTCTCCTCCCGGGCCATCCCTGTCCAGCCTCTAGGCGACCGGCCGCCGCTGATCTGGTTCGACGTCGGTCCGCAGCTCCGCGGCCTCGCTTCGATGCTTGCGCCCCACCAGCCCTTCATCGGGCTGAACCTGGAGCCGGAGGAGGAGCTGAGCCTCTCCACCGTCGCGCGCCTGCAGCCGGCGCAGGTCGCACAGCGAATGGTGGCGGCCCTGCGATCGATCCAGCCGCATGGTCCCTATTACCTGGGCGGTTGGTGCCGCTGGGGCGTGATGGCCTACGCCGCCGCCCACCAGCTGGTCGAGGAGGGGGAGGAGATGGCCCTGCTGGTCCTGCTGGACGCCACCAACCGGCGTTCCCCCTATCGGGCCTTGAAGCAGGCCAAGCGGCTGGCGCGCCGAAGCGTCGGGCTGCCGACCGGGGCCGGGTCCACTGGGGCGGACGCCAGCAGCTTTGGCGAGAAGGTGCTGACATCCGCCAACCGTTATCGGCCGCCGCCCTATCGGGGAGAGGTCCTGCTCCTGCGCGCCGAGGATGCGGAGCGGGACTGGGACGGCGCCTCGGGCTGGCGTGACGTCGTCAAAGGCCGGCTGACGGTCCTCGATGTGCCCGGGGACCATGTCGGTATGCTGAAGTCACCCCATGTCGAGCAGCTCGGCCAGGCTTTGACGTCGGCACTGAAACGCGTCCAGCAAGGCTGACGCGAGCGATCGAGCCTGGGCCGTCAGCAACGCCTTGCTGGTTTGAGCGGGTCTGCTGGGCCTCGTGCACGCGGGATCGTGATGCGCGTGAACCGCATCCTGCAGGCGCTGCGGAAAAAGCGGTTGGTCAGCTTCAAGGGCCGGCGACCCTGATCCCGAACTTCGAGCGGTGGAAGGAGAAGGCCGGGTTCAATGCGAAGGACTTGCACCCGGGTTCGCCGCTATGAGGTGGAGGCTGGAACGTTTCATCGGTTGGGGTCGCGCGGTTCGGGGACCCACGTCCAGGCTCCAAAGCTCGGAGGTGGTGTCGAGGATGCGGCGTCCATGAAGGCCGGGATCGAGGAAGCTGCGAACGGCGTGCGCTGCGGTGGGCGGGGTCTGGAGGCGGGCGTCCGGCGCTCGCAGCAGGCCTTCAAGCGCCGCGTCGAGGGCGTGGGGCTGACCGGGGTCGAACACCGCGCCCCCTCCGAAACGCGCGACCAGCTCCGACGCGCCGGCGCGGCTGGACACCAGCACCGGCCTGCCCTGGGCCATGGCCTCGGCCACCACGAGGCCCCAGGTCTCCGGCCAGCGGGACGGGAGAGCCACGACCCGGCAATGCTGCATGAGGGCGAGCGCCTCTGCGTGCCCGGCCCAGTCGATCACCGCGCCGGGGCCGAGCCTCTCGACGATCGATGCTTCAAGCGAGCCGCTGCCCACGAAGACGGCGCGCCGCCCGCTCCGCTGGACGGCCTCGCAGAGGTCCATGACGCCCTTCTCCGGCTCCAGCCGGCCGAAATAGCCGACGTCGTACACGGGGGCCCGTTCAGCCTGGATGAGCCCGGTGAGAAGGGCGTCCGGAAGGGGATTGTGGACCAGACGGTGGGTCTCTTCGGGCAGCAGCTCGCGCGCCATCGTCCGGCTGACTTCGGAGATGTGCAGGAAGGCGCGTCGCGACGGTGGACCGCTCATCATCAGGCTCTTCACAGCCTGCCGCGCCACGCGCCCCAGCTTGTGGGCGTAGCCCGAACGATCGCAGGCGCAAGCTATACAGCCCATCCCCATGGGCTTTAAGTCGCAGGGCTGCTGCGTGCGAAAGTTATAATAGGCTCCGTTCGGACAGAACCAAAAGTAATCGTGCATGTATATCAGCAGCTTGAAAGGCGAGAGCAGGGCGATGACCGACGGCGACAGCCAACGTGTCCACTGATGCAGCACGATGACGGTGGTGGCCGGATCGAGATCGTTCAGCAGGGGAGCGAGCGCCCGCCGGGCGGCGGGATTGTAGATCGCCTTCAGCCCGGCGCCCTTGACGCCCGAACGGAGGTCCTCGCCGTCCATCAGGGTCACGTCAGGCCGCTGAGCGACGTCGTTCGGAGTGAAGTAGCCGCTGACCAGCTGTACACGGGCGCCCATGCCGGCCAGGATTTCGAAGCTGTTCAGCGCGGCGATCCCGGCCCCGCCCGTCGCCGCCCCGCCCGCGCCGAAGTAATCCGACAGGAAGACGAGGCGGCCCTGCCTCATCAGCCCTGCGGCGCCAAGGGGCGCGCCATCGCCTGCTCGACCTGGATGTCGGCGGACGCCGCGGCCGGCTGGCGCTTGCGGAAGAGCTGGGAGTAGAGGCTCAGCAGCGAGTCGTTCATCCGTTTGGCCATGAAGCCGGCCAGATAACGCTCACGGCCTTTCTCGCCCATCGCCCGGAGCGTCTGGGCGTCGTCCGTCAGCAGGGCGGCCCTGAGCGCCTCCGCCGAGTCCGGAGGAACCAGCCGGCCGGTAACGCCGTCCTCCACGAGTTCGCGGAGCCCGCCCACGCAGGAGGCGATGACCGGCTTGCCGGCGCGCATGGCCTCCGCGGCGACCAAGCCAAAGCCTTCCCAGCGCGAGGGCACGACCACGACGTCGGCCGCCTGGAGTTGGGCGGCGGTGGCTGTGGGAGGGTCGAGCCAGCCTAGCATCTCCACGTTCGGCGGATGCTTGATGGCCAGACTGTCGGCCACCGACGCCCCCGCTACCCGCACGCAGACCCGGTCCTGAAGCGGGGCGACGGCGGCGAGCAGCACGTCGACGCCCTTCTGCCGGTCGAGCCGCCCCACGAACAGCACCTTCAGCCGCGTGTCGTCCCAGGACGCGGGCGCCGTGGGCGGCGCCTCGGGTATGCCGCTGGTCACCAGGCGCACCTTACGCGGCTCGATGCCGATCCTATGCGCCTCCTCAGCCTCGAAGCGTGAGATGGCGATGACGCAGTCGCAGGCGCTGGCCATGGCCCGCTCCGCCATGGCCATCGCGCTCATCTTCCAGGCCGCCGCCTCGACGTTGAAGGACCAGCCATGCGGGCAGTAGACGATGGCGGGTCGCTTGCGCCGCATTCCATACATGGCGCGCACCACCAGCCCGGCGAAAGTGGAGTGGGTGTGGATCACCTCGGGCTGGAAGCTCTCCACTTCCCGGGCGACCGCCTGGGCCATCGCCCTCAGGCTGGCCACGGTGCGGCCAGGCCGGTCGAAGGTCGCCACGACGCCATCGGGCAGGGGACCGATCTGGTCGCGGTGCTGGGCCGGCGCGACCAGCCTCACATTGGATCGTCCGAGCGCCGACACCTGGTAGGGCAGAGAGTAGGCCAGGTAGCTGCCGACGCCGCCCTTGGCCGACTCTGCGACGTGCAATATCCTCATAATAGTTCCAGGCCTGACGCGGGTCACTCATCCATAATGTGCGCCTTCCCCGGCCACGCCGCCATTTCAGTTGGTCCAGTCATTTACGCACTGTTAAGGATGCACCATCGGAAGCTTCGTTTGAGACCTTCAAATGACGTTGGCGGCTAGACTATTTACGTCTGAATAGGTTGATGGCGGCGGCGACAGCGAACCCCAAATCCGCGGTCCGGATCGACATGGTGCAGGTGCTGCGCTCGGTCGCGGCGTCCATGGTGGTGTTCAGCCACAGCCAGGCTGCGGTCGCCGGGCTGGAGCGCGCCCGGCACGGGTCGTTCGTCCGCTTCACCCTGCTGCCCTGGGGCGGCAGCGTGGACCTGTTCTTCGTCATCTCCGGCTTCATAATGGTCTACGCCTCGCAGCGGCTGTTCGCGGCGCCGGGCGGCACGGTGGAGTTCCTGCGCCGCCGGCTGGTGCGGGTGGCGCCGCTCTACTGGGTGTGCATGAGCGCCTATCTGGCCATCATCCTGCTCGCCCACGCCAAGGGCGACCCGAAGACCTTCAGCCTGCCGGCTATCGCGGCCTCCTACGTTTTCCTGCCGTTCAGAAGTCTCGGGGCTCACGGCGGCACCTTCCCGCTGTTCGACCTCGGCTGGACCCTGAACTACGAGATGTTCTTCTACGTGCTGTTCGCCCTGACCATGGGACTGCGCCGGGGCAGAGCGGTCGTGGCGGTACTGGCGATGCTTGTGGCCATGACCCTCGTAGGCGTCGTCCTGAAGCCCACGGGAGCGGCGCTGCAGTTCTGGACCCAGCCCATCGTGCTGGACTTCGGGCTGGGCGTGCTGGTGGCGAACCTGCGGTGTTCGGGCGTGCGCTGGCCGACGGCTCTGCGCTGGACCCTGGCGATCCTGGGCGTGGCGGCCTTCTGTGTGGATCCGCTGAAGCTGTTCTCCGGACCCATCGGGACTACCGCATCCAACGGCTTGCCGCGGATACTGACGTCCGGGCTGCCCGTGGCGGCGGTGATCGCCGCCGTCGTGCTCGGGCGAGACGTGGTGTGGCGGCCTCTCGCGCCGCTGGTGGCGCTCGGCAACGCGTCCTACTCGCTCTACCTCGTGCATCCCTTCGTGCTGATCCTGGTCGAGAAGGTGGCGATCAAGACCGGCCTGGTCGCCCATGTCGGACCGTGGCCGATCGCAGCCGCCGCGCTCGTGCTCAGCGTCGCCGCGGCCTTCGCCTCCTTCCATCTGCTGGAGGAGCCGCTCACCCGGGTCGCTCTGCGGGTCACCCGGCGGCCCGGACGAAGCGATCCCACGCCCGTGGTCGCCTCGCCGGCCGCGCCGTTCCCGTCTCCGCTCAAGGCCGCCCCATGAAGACCGCCGTCCGTGACCTGCTCGGCCCCCGCAGCCCAGACGCCGCCTTACTGGCCGTGCCCGGCCTGGAGAGCAGCTATCGCCACCTGTTCCTGCGCGAGCTGGAGCGGCTGGAGCTGGAGGACGATTACTTCCCCGTGGGCGGTGCGGCCAATTACAGCCTGCTCTACCTGATCCAGCGGATCGCTCTCAGCTTCAGGCCGAAGCGCGTGCTGGACGTCGGCTGCGGCCAGACCACCCGGCTATGGGACCGGCTGCGCGGCAAGGGCTTGGTCGAAGACATCGTCACATTGGAGAACGACGCCGGCTGGGCGCAGCAGATCGGCTCAGGCGTCGACCACGACATCCTGGTGTCCAAGCTAGAACCCGCCGTGATCGCGGGCGGGGTGGTGGAGACCTACGACTGGGGCATGGCGCGCGCCTTGGGCCCGTTCGACGTCATCGGCGTGGACGGGCCGCTGGGCACCCCGCGCCGCTCGCGCGCCGGGGTGCTGTCGCTGCTGGACGAGCAGCTGCCGCAGGATTTCATCCTGTTCATGGACGACTGCGAACGCCCAGGCGAGCAGGAAACCCTGGGCCTGATCCACGACCGCCTCACCGCCATGGGCCGCGACTACGCCGCCGGGGCTATCCAGGCCGCCAAGAGCCAGGTGGTGTTCGCCGCCGGCGCCTACCGCGGTGCGGTCTACTTCTAAATAGACGGCATGACCAAAACCGTCCCGCTGATCCCGCCGAATGCCGGGACCCAGATCGTCAGGCTCAGTGTTCAAAAAATCGGGCGCGCTTCGTTTCAATCGTCACGCCGTATGATCTGGATCCCGGCATTCGCCGGGATGAGCGGATGGGTGCGTTAGAGCTGGAATATCGTTGGCATCCCTCACGCGATGCTTTCGGCTGACGGCGCCACGAGCGCCGCCAGGCTTCCGCGCATGTGGCGGAACATGATCGCGTAAACGCCCAAAACCACGGCCGCGAAGGCGGCGGTGGACATCACCCATCGCGAAGCGTCCGAACTGGCGAGCCGGCCGGCCAGCAGCGCCGCCGCCAGACCGGCCGCGGTGGCCAGGGACGCCGGCGCGACCGCCCGGCCGAGGTCGCTCCAGGCGATGGCCGAGCCGCGCACGGTCACCGCCATCATGACCAGGCTCATGACGCCTGCGACGACCACATAGGTCCGGATCAGCGGGAACAGGCCGAAGCGCACGGTCACCACGAACGCCGTCACGGTCACGATCGTGTTGGCGAGGCTGAGCAGAAACTGCACCCGGGGCTTGCCCGAGGCCATCAGCACGGCCCCGCTATACGAGGCAATGGACTGGACCGCGCCCAGCGGGGCCAGCCAGGTGACGATCGCCGGCACGCCGCCCCAGCGCGGCGACAGCACCAGATGCACCGGATAGGCCAGCCCGAAGGTCAGATAGATCATGGCGGGAAAGCTCAGGACCGCGGTGGCGGAGACGACGCTCCGCACCGTCTCGCGGACCCGGCTGGCGTGCAGCGCCTGGCGGCTCAGCATGGCGAACAGAACGCTGCTGGACGGCCAGGTGATGGCCATCAGCGGGATCATCATGAACTGGTAGCCCAGGCCGTAGACGCCCACGGCCGCGGCGCCCAGCACGCCCCCGATGAGCAGGTTGTCGGAGTTGCGCGAGAAGAAGGTCAGCCCGTTGGTGGCCAGCACCCAGCCGCCGAAGGACAGCAGCGGCTTCAGCCCCGTCCAGCCGAACTCCAGCCGCAACGCGCGCCGCGCCAGCCAGCCGTAGACGACCGCCCGCAACAGCTGGCTGAGCAGGTTGTAACCCACCAGGGCCCAGACGCCTGCGCCCATCAGGGCCGCGACCACCGCAAAGGCGGCGGAGACGAGCACGGTCCCCGCCTCGATGCTGGCGATGCGGCCGTAGCGGAGCTGGCGCTCCAACAGCGCGCGCGGCACGGTCGAGGCCACGTTCAGCAGCACCACGCCCGACATCGCCGCCATCACGGGCCCGAGCCCCTGCATACGCACCAGGCCCTGGATCGGCCAAGCGAGGGCGCCGAGGACCAGGGCCAGCGCCACGCCCAGGGCCAGGGTCAGGGTGAAGGCGCCGGAGGTCTGCCTGTCGCTCAGCCCCTTGCTGCGCACGATGGCGCTGGACAGGCCAAGGTCGGTCATCAGGCCGAGGAAGGCGAGGAATGGCGCGGTGAAGACCAGCAGCCCGTAGTCCGCCGGCAGGATGAAGCGGGCCATCAAGATGTTCAGCGCGAACTGCACCGCGTTGCGGTACAGGCTCAGCGCCGACATCGAAGCCATGTTGCGCGCCAGCATGCCGGATCATCCCAAGCAGCGACAGACGCCGAGCTTTACTGCAGTGCAGTATCGCATGGTGGGCGCGGCCGGAGGCAGTCAAAACATAAGCGCAAAAGTGCTTTTCTCACCTATGTTGCGTGGAGCGAGCCGATCGGCCACTTCCCCCAATCTTTTATCACGACCCCATTTGATGTCCCAAAGATCGTCAGGTGACGTAAACTCGGACATTCTGCTCAATCACGACGAGGGTGGCGTGGATACCAGCGCGAACACGATGCTGGACTTTGCGCCATCCGCACGAACTTCGGTGCGCCGCACGCTGGAAATCTGCGCCTTCGCCTGCCTGCTGGTGGTCAATTGGATCCTTGCGGCGCAGGTCCCCTCCCAGATCTTCTCCTACACGTCGCTGCTGCTGTTCGTCTGGATGGCGCTGCTGCTGATCCGCATCCATCCGCGCGCGGCGATCCTGGCGCTGCCGCTGCTGATCACCCGCGGCGCCACCCTGATTTCGCTGGTGTTCATCGAGGCGGGCTCGGCCATGCCGGAGATCGGGCGGAGCGGCGCGGCGGGAGACGCCAGCGCCTCCTTCACCGCCTTCACCACCCTGCTGTTCCTGGTCTTCGCCCTGGTGTTCGCCGCGGGCGAGAGGGCGGTGCTGAGTTCCGCGCGCTCACCCCTGCTCGACAAGATCGTGGCGCTGCTGCGCTGGCCGGTCATCGGGCTGTGCGCGGCGCTCGGCCTGATGGCCGTGGCGCAGGGGCTGCACACCGGCTTCCCCGTTTTCGAGCACGTTGACCGCTTCTACTACCGCCGCTTCTACGGCCAGGGGATCGTGCTGGTTCTGCTGGACAACAAGTTCCTGCTGGGCGCGGCGCTCGGCAGCGTCGCCTTCGGACGCACCTCGCCGATGCTCACCCGGGCCGCCGCCAACTGCACCCTGGGCGGGCTGCTGGGGATATTCTTCCTGTTCGGCGACAAATTCTTCACCCTGCTGACCATGGGAACGTACTTCCTCATGCCCTACCTGCTGCGCAACGAGCAGGCGCTGCTGAAGACCTTCGCCAAGGGCTGGCTGATCGCGACGCTGGCGCTCGGCGGCGTGTTCGCGGCCACCCTCTACATCTACTCCGACTATGGCGACGCGCCTCTCTCGGTGGGTATGACCAAGCTCGGCGACCGGATAGCGGGCCAGGGCGAGCTGTGGTTCGTGGCGACCCAGGACGACCGGCGCCTGCTCGCCTACGACCCCAACATCGTGCGAAGTTACGCCACCTCGCTCAATGCCGAGGATCCCGCCACCTCGGACTTCGAGACCGGGGTCGAGACCTTCTTCTTCATCAACCGCTATACGCCCCAGCCGCTGCGCCAGTCGTTCCACAAGAACCAGGGCTGGGTGCAATTGACCATGGGGTCCGAAGCTTTGGCGCTCGCCGGCTTCGGCTACGCCGGCGTGGCCCTGCTGATGGTCGCCGCCGGGGTGATCGCGGCGCTGCCGGCGCTGTATCTGCGGCGCGCCTTCGCCTCGGAGTTCCCGCTCAGCATCGTCATGGCGCTCTGGATGTCGCTGCAGGCCTACGAGCTGCTGCAGCAAGGTGCGGTGTGGGCGATCTTCGCCCGGGGGCAGCTCCGCCGCTTCCTGGTCTTCGTAATCTTCGAGGTGGCGCTGTTCGCTCTAAACCGCGCCCAGCGAAGCGGCCGCGCCGTCCAGGGCGAGCCGGCCCGCATCGTCGTGGCCTGATGCGCATCCTGCACGTGAGTTCACTCTACCCGCCGGGCGTCGTCGGCGGCGCGGAGAAGGTGGTGTCCATGCTGGCCGAAGGGCAGGCGGCGCAGGGCGACACGGTGGGCGTGGTGCACCTCACCCGCGCCGGGGGCGACCTGCGCCATCAGGGCGGCGTCGAAGTCCGTCCCCTGCAGAGCCGCAACCTGCTTTGGATCGAGGACGTCCAGGCGCACGCGCGCCCCGTCACCATGGCCAACAAGCTGCTGCAGCAGGTCAACGTCTGGGCCACGGCCGACATCGCGCGCGAGATCGCCGACTTCGCCCCCGACGTGGTGCACACCCACTCCATGGTCGAACTGCCGCCCATGGTCTGGCGCGCGGCGAAACGGCACGGTGCGGCGGTGGTCCACACCCTGCACGACTATGACCTGCTGTGCAGCCGCGCGACCCTGTTCAAGCACGGCCAGCCCTGCGCCAGCCTGCATCCCTCCTGCGCGGCGCTGAAGGCCTGGAAGGGTGTCTTCGTCAAAGACATCGACGCGGTGGTCGCCGTCTCCCAGCCCGTGCTCGACGCGCATCTGGCGCACGGCCTGTTCCAGGACCTCGGTCCCGATCAGCGCCGGGTGATCTGGAACGGCGTGACGCGGCGGCCCGAAGCGGAGCCGCCCACACGCACCGGCGTCTTCACCTTCGGCTTCCTCGGCCGGCTGGTGCCGGAAAAGGGGCTCGGCGTGTTGCTGGACGCTTGTCGCCTCTTGGCGCCCGAGGGCTGGCGCTTGCGCATCGCGGGCCGGGCGCCGCTCGGATCGCAGGGCTTCGCGGCGCAGGCGCTAGGCCTGCCCGTGGAGTTCCTCGGTTTCACCGATCCAGCCGCCTTCCTCGCCTCGGTGGACGTGCTGGTCGCGCCGTCGATCTGGGCGGAGCCGTTCGGCCTGACCATCGTGGAGGCCTTCGCTTCGGGCGCCGCGGTGATCGGCTCCGATCGGGGCGCCATCGGCGAGCTGGCCGGTGCGATCGGGCCCGAGTGGGTCGTGCCGGCCGACGACGCTGGGGCGCTGGCGGCCCGCATGGGCGCGGTGCTGCAAGGTGGCCGCGCGGCCTTGCCGGACCCGGGCGCGTTCGAAGCCATCCTCCAGGCCGCCTCGCCGGAGCGGATGACGTCGGCTTACCTGGCGCTCTACGCCGAGCTGGACACGCGCCGGATCGCCCGCCCCGCTCCGCACGCCCGCTTCACGCCTTCGAGGTCCGCCGATGCGTATCCTGCATCTTAGCACCCTCTATCCGCCACACATCGTGGGCGGCGCGGAGCGTTCGGTCGCCCTGCTGGCGGAGCAGCAGGTGAAGCTCGGGCACCATGTCGGCGCAGCCTGCCTGTCGCCTGACGGCGCCTCGCGCTCGGAGCGGAACGGGGTCAGCGTCTACCGCATGGCCCACCACAACGACTTCTGGATGGAGGACTGGCCCAAGCACAGCCAGGGCGAGCGGGAACGGGCCAAGTTCAAGCAGCAGTTCAACTTCGCCATCGAACGGAGCTTCGGCGAGGTGCTCGACGCCTTTCAGCCCGACATCCTGAACACCCACTCGATGGTGGACGTCTCCACCCGCACCTGGCTCGCGGCCCACAGGCGCGGCGTGCCGATCGTCCACACCTTAAGGGACTACGACCTGGTCTGCGCGGCGAGTTCCATGTTCCGCGAGAGCGGCCCGTGCGCGCACCGCCACCTGAAGTGCCGCGCGCTGACCTTCACCAAGGGGCTGGACCAGCGCCGCGTCAGCGCTGTCACCGCCGTGGGCCAGGAGGTCCTGCGCCGCCACCTGGAGCTGGGCTTCTTCCACCATGTACCGCAGGCGCTGCGCCGGGTGATCTGGAACACCGCCGAGATCGAGGGCGTGTCTCCCGACTACGTGCGGCCGCAACGGAGCGAGGGACCGTTCGTCTTCGGCTATCTGGGGCGCATCAGCCCGGAGAAGGGCGTGGAGACCCTGCTGAAGGCCTGCCGCCTGTTGCCGGCTGAAGGCTGGCGGCTGGTGGTGGGGGGCTCCGCTCCCGGATCGATGGCTCCCATCCACGCGCTCGCCGAGGGCCTGCCGGTGAGCTTCTCCGGCTTCGTGGAGCCCAAGGCGTTCTTCGAGCAGGTCGACGTGCTGGTGACCCCTTCGCTCTGGGCCGAGCCCCTGGGGCGCACGGTTCTGGAGGCCTATCGGGTCGGGGTCCCGGTGCTCGGCTCAGCCACAGGCGGCATCGCCGAGCTGATCGACGACGCCGAATGGCTTTCGCCGGCCGGCGATGTCGAGGCGCTGGGGGAGCGTATGTCTTGGGTGCTCGAGCGCGGGCGCGAGGCGCTCCCCCCGCCGGGGCGCTTCGAGCGGGTGGTGAGCGCTACGGGCCGCCAGGTGGTGGCGGACCGCTTCGTGGACGTCTATTGCGCCACGCTGGAGGCGACGACCCGTGGAAGCCTTGCTCCCGCCAGGCGCGAGAGGAGGGCGGCCCTGATCGCCGCGAACGGCGCCGGGGTTCAGTAGGCGCCGCGGCGGCGCAGCACCGCCGGCACGGTCATCACCAGCACCTTCATGTACAGCACGTTGTCGCGGCTGCGTGCGTAGAGCACGTCCATGGCGACCCTGCGCCGATAGCTGACGGCGCTCCGCCCGCTCACCTGCCACAGCCCGGTGATCCCGGGACGGAGCGAGCAGTAAACCTTGAAGTAACGGCCGTATCGGGCGATCTCCGCCTGGACGATCGGCCGGGGACCCACCAGGCTCATCTCGCCGCGCAGGACATTCAACAGCTGCGGAAGTTCGTCCAGGCTCGTCTTCCGCAGGAAGGCGCCGATCCAGGTGATGCGCGGATCGATACGGAGCTTCTGGGTCAGATCCCACTCGAGGCGCGCCGCCTCGTCCTGCAGGAGATGCGTTGTCAGGTGCTGGCCTGCGTTCACGCGCATGCTGCGGAACTTCATGCAGTCGAAGCTTCGCCCGTCGCGCCCAATGCGGGCATGGGCGAACATCGGCGGTCCACCATCCTCAAGCCAGATGCAGGCCATGATGGCCAGCAGGATAGGCGAGAGGAGCAGAATCGCCAAACCGGAGAAGAAAAGCTCAAATGGATTTCTCCCCTGAACGGCTTGCTCCCGTTGGTCACCTATTTTCATGTCAATTGATGTCACATCATACTCCGTCACTAGACGCGGCGATCTCGACGGACGCTAGTCTTAGAGCATCTAACTTAGTCGTGGAGGCCATGTTCCATCAGCGGTCGGAGAACGACATCGACTAACGACGTCGAACGCAGAAGTCCGCCAAGCTTCCGCCCTCAATTGTTAATGCTTATAATTGCCAGCGACCTAGGGTTCTGCGCGGCAGGGGAAAAGCAAAACGGAACGATATGCGTTCCGCCGCGGGACTTCCCGTGTCGAAGGATCGGTGCATCTTGATGAGATCGCTGTTGACCTTACTTGCCGTGACGGGGCTCGGTCTGGCCTGGACGCCCGGCTATGCGGCCCTAGCGCCGCCGGCTGAGCAAGCCGGCCCGCCCTCCACCGCGCTCGACTACCGCCTGGGCGCCGGCGACAAGCTCAGGGTCGCGGTCTACGGCGTCGACACCCTGGGAGGCGAGTTCGAGGTTCCCGGCGGCGGCAGCATCTCTCTGCCGCTGATCGGCGAGATGCAGGCCGCGGGCCTGACCACCCTCGAGCTGCAGACGCGCATCGAAACGGCGCTGCGCCAGGGCTATGTCAAGGACCCGCACGTCAGTGTGCAGGTGGAGAACTACCGGCCCTTCTTCATCCTGGGCGAGGTCAACAAGCCGGGCGAATACCCCTTCACAGACCGGTTAACGGTGCTGAACGCCGTCGCCGAGGCGGGCGGCTTCACCTACCGCGCGCGCACCAGGATATTCCGCCGCCGCCATGGCGACCGGAACGGGGAGGCGCAGGAGAAGCTGACCGCCGATAGCCTCGTGCAGCCGGGCGACACCATCCGTATCCAGGAGCGCTCGTTCTGAACCACGTGAGTCTCGCCAAGGCGCCGATCCGAGGGCTCGGGGGCGCCGTGGCCCTTCTTTCGGCCGCCGCCGCCTCTCCGAGCCACGCCCAGCTCCAGGCGCAGGTGCTGGCCCCGTCGCCATCGCCGGCGCCGCAGCCCGCCGCGTCCCTGTTCGCCCGCGACCGCGACACGCCAGTGGCGGAGCGCACCTTCGCGGGCTTCGCCCCCGTCGGCCTGCCGCTCGGAGAGTTCCGCCTCTTCCCGCAGCTCGGAGTGAGCGCCATCGGGACGAGCAACGTCTTCGAGAATGACGAACGCAGTCACGGCGACTTCCTGGGCGAGCTGACGCCGGGGCTCGACCTGCAGTTCGACAACTCCCAGCTGGTGCTGGACGCCTACATCAACGCCGAGATCGACCGCTTCGCCCAGTTCCATTCCGAGAACGAGAACCAGGGCACCGTCGGCGTCAATGTCAGCCGCGCCCTGCCGGGCTACAGCTCCATCTTCGCAGGCGGATCCTTCGGCTACGTGTCCCTCCCGCGCATCTCGCCGGAGTCGCCGGTGAACGCCGGGGCGCCGCTCCGCTACACCGACAGCCAGGCCGATGTGGGCGGAGCCTACGAGCAGAACCGGGTGCGGATCACCGGCCGTTTCGATCTGGAGTCGCTGGCCTTCGATCCGGGCGTCCTGATCGGCGGGGGCGAGCTTCACACCGGCGACCACGACCGCGCCCGCTACACCGGCACGGGCCAGATCGCCTATGCCCTCAGCCCCGCGACCGACCTCTATGTCGGCGGATCCTACAACGTCCTCAACTACCGGCTCGACCCGCCGAACGTGGCCTTGAGGCGCGACTCCCACGGCTACGAGGCCTTCGTGGGCACGAGCTTCGAGGTGACCGGCGTCGCCCGCGCCGACATCCGCGTCGGCTATCTGGACCAGGACTTCGATGCGAGCCAGCTCGGCCGCATCTCAGGCGTCGGCGCGAGGGGCCAGCTCGAATACTTCCCGAGCCGGCTGACCACCGTGACCTTCCAGGTCCGCCGATCGGTCGAGGACTCCGGCATACCCAACACCGGCGGCTTCCTGGAGACCGGCGGCTCCGTCGCCGTGGATCACGAATATCGCCGCTATATCATGCTGAACACCAAGGCCAGCTACTTCGACGATCAGTACCAGGGCATCGGCCGCCATGACGGCATCCTGTTCTTCACCACGGGTGGAACCTACCTTTCCCACCACGGCTGGAACCTGAAGCTGGCGTACGAATACTATCACCAGAACTCGCACGGCTGCGACTGCAGCGTGAACTATGACGATCACCGCGCGGTCGCCACGCTGACGTTCAAGTACTGAAGCCTAGATACCAAAGCTCACCTATCGAAGCCCAAGGACAACGCCGCATGGACGCCCCCCTCGCGCTGCCGTATCCCGCCGGCGGCCTCGCTGCGCCTGCGCCTCCGCGCGACTCCGAAGGGGTGATGAAGGCGATCAACACCTATCGCCGGCACGCGCCTCTGTTCCTGGCCGTGCTGGGGTTGATCGTGCTGCTGGCGCTGGCCTACAGCCTGCTGCAGACGCCGCGCTACACCGCCACCTCTTCGGTGATGATCGCGCCGCGCAAGGCCGAGGTCGGCGCGGAGAGCACCGCCCCCACTGACGGCGTCACCGACGCCAACGTCGACAGCCAGGTGGAGGTGCTGAAGTCCGGCCTGCTGGCCGGCGCTGTGGTGGACGCCCTGCACCTGACCGACGACCGCGCCTTCATGGCCAGCCTCGATCCGCCGGGTCCGCTGGCCTTCCTGCACGGCGGGGCGAAACGGCCCCCGGTCTACATCAGCCGGGCCGCCGCGGTCGACAAGCTGGAGAAGCGCCTGGCCATCCGCCGGGTCGCCCAGACCCTGGTGCTGGAGATCGGCTTCTCCAGCTCCAACGCCGATCTCGCCGCCCGCATCGCCAACGGCTACGCCAACGCCTTCGTGGCCCAGTCCATGGGCTTCAAGCTGCAGGACAGCCGCTCGTCCAACGGCCTGCTCGCCTCCCAGCTCGACAAGCTGCGTGCACAGGTTGAGGCGGCCGAGACCGCCGTCAGCCAGTACAAGGTGCAGCACAACCTGCTCAGCGTCGCCGGCTCCACCATGGCGGAGCAGGAGATCGTATCCCTCGACCAGGAGGTCGCCGCCAACCGCGCCTCCGCCGCCGAGGCCGCAGCCCGGCTCGGCACCGCCCGCCAGCAGATGGCGCGCGGCTCCCACGGCGACGACCTGGGTGAATCGCTTAACTCGCCGGTGATCCAGGAGCTGCGCAAGGAGCGGAGCGAAGCGAGCGGCAAGCTGGCGGACCTGCAGGTCCGTTTCGGCTCGCGCTTCCCCGACGTGATCTCCACCCAGCAGCAGATCGCCGACATCGACCGCCAGATCGACGCGGAGATCAAGCGCCTGATCTCCAACCTCGACGCCCAGAACCAGGTGGCCGCTCGCCGCGTCGGCTCGCTGCAGGGCAGCGTGGGCTCCGCCCGCGGCCAGCTCACCACCGCCAATACCGCGAGCGTGCGGCTGAACGAGCTGCAGCGCACCGCGGACTCCGAGCGCACCCTCTACGAGGGCGTGCTGAACCGGGTGAAGGAGACCCAGACCCAGGAGGCGACCGCCGAGCCGGACGCGCGGGTGTCGAACTACGCCGTCACGCCGCCGTATCCGAGTTCGCCCAAGCTCGCCATCAACCTGCTGATCGGCGTGCTGCTCGGGACCGGGGCGGCCATAGCCCTGGTGGTGCTGCGCGAGGAGACAGACACGGGCCTTCGCACCCTGGAGGACGTGGAGCAGCGGCTGCGCGTGCCCTACTTCGGGGCCTTGCCGACGCTGAAGTCCTCGGTGCACCGGCCGCGCTCGCGCAGCGCCACCGACTCGCTGCAGCAGCACGCCTCCTCCAGCTTCGCCGAGGCGTTCCGGGGCTTGGCCGCGGCGCTGGTGAACTCCACGGGCCGGCCCGGCCCGAAGATCGTGGTCTTCACCTCGGCCCTGCCCAAGGAAGGCAAGACCACCGCCGCGGTCTGCTTGGCCCGCATCACCGCCATGGCGGGGCTGAAGGTGGTGCTGGTCGACTGCGACCTGCGCCGCCCGTCGGTGGCCCAGACCTGCCGGATCACCCCGCGCACAGGGCTGCTCGACGTGCTGGACGGCCGCACGAGGCTGGACGAGGCGCTGATCACCGACGAGAAGACCAACCTGGCGATCCTGCCGCTGATGGCGGAGGTGACCGCCGACCGCTCCCCCGTCACCTCGCCCGAGATGGACCGCCTTCTGGCCGAGCTGAAGTCGCGCTTCGACCTGGTGCTGCTCGACACCTCTCCCGTGCTTCCCGTCATCGAGAGCCGCCTGCTGAGCCAGAAGGCCGACGCCGTCGTCATGATGGTCCGCTGGCGCAAGACCCCGGAGAAAGCCGCCAGCATGGCCATCCACCTGCTGCGCGAGCTGAACGTGAAGATCGCGGGCGTCGCGCTCACTCGTGTGGACCTGAAGGCCCAGGCGCGCTCCGGCTACGGCGACCCCACCTTCTACTACTCCCGCTACAAAGGGTACTACGTCTCCTGACGCGCGCGAGGATTGGACAATGAGACGCCTGGCTGTCCTCCTGGGGCTGGCGCTTGTCGTTTCGACCGCCGCGAAGGCGGAAGACCTCTATAAGCCCTATCGTTTCTGCGTGGCCTCCAGCGCAGCCAGGAAAGAGATATACTACTCTGCCGTATTCAAGCTGGACTCGGACGAATCGCTCAGCAATGGGTGGCGGCAGCACCTCCTCCTGTACCATTCAGGCGCTGACGCCGGCTCGATGGATTGCAGCCAGGCTTCAGAGACGAAAGCCGGGGCTTTGGTCGCCAGGGACTCGGCCGTAAGCCATCTTCGCCGTGGAGGGATGGATCTGCGCGCGGTGGACACGGATTGGACGCCAGGTCACTAGCCGGAGCGCGTGTTCAGCCAAGCGAAGTCTCAAAGAAAACCTGCTATCAGGACGATCCGAAGCCCAGGCGGTGGCGACGTGGGCGCCGCTGGGCGTTCACGGGCTGGACCGGAGGAGCAACATGCGCGGGCTGATCACCGGCGCGATCGTGTTGGCCATCATCGCCGCCGATGTCTCGCGGGCGGCGGAGTCGCCCTTCGCCGATGATCCCCTTGTCCTGCATGGAAGCTGCAGCGCCGACAGCCATACCAGCGAAGGCCCGGCAAACACGGACCTCACGCAACAGCAGATGCGCTTCTTCTGTGATGCGGCGACGATCATCGAGTACAAGAATGACAAGAACCGCCTGCTGATAGGCTTCTCGAACTACGAGTCTCTACATGATCCTATCGTATCCTTCGACGGGGAGCTCAGCGACGCCGATCGACTGGAGGTGACCAGCGTCTCGAAGCCCCATACATCGGGAGAGGTTGACGAAGGCCTCTGCACCATCTTTCGGAACGGGCGCGGTATCTCTCGCATCTTCTGTGGGGCGACGGTCAAGACCTTCGGGAGGCGAGAGGTCGAAATGATCAACTTCTTTGTGCACTGACCATGGGCGGCTGAAACGCTGGCAAAGGCTTTCCAGCGCAGCGCCGCCGCAACGACAATCAAGCCGAGGTGGTTGACTCGCCAAACGTGGAGACGACGGATGGACGAGATCGAACGGGCGCAGGCCAACCTGGTCGTCCACACCACCACGCCCCTGAACGCGGAGCCGTCGATGGACCGGCTCGTCGCCAGCTTCGTCACCCCGCAGAGCCAGCTCTACATCCGCACCCACGGCGAGGTTCAGCACCTGGACGGCGCTGTCCACAGGGTGAGAGTGACCGGCCGCGTGGATCGGGAGATGGACTTCAGCCTCGCCGAACTCCGGTCGCGGTTCGCCAGCCGCCAGGTGATGGCGGTGCTGCAGTGCGCCGGCAATCGTCGCGCCGACCTGCAGCAGGTCGCCAAGACCGCGGGCGATCCCTGGCAGGCCGGCGCGATCGGCAATGTGGAGTGGACGGGCGTCCTGCTCCGCGACGTGCTGGCCGCCGCGGGCGCGCCGGCGACAGGCGCCCTGCAGGTCGCCTTCTACACCGCGGACCAGATCGAGGTGGAGGGCGAGAAGGGCCGCTACGGCGTTTCCATCCCGCTGGCCAAGGCCATGCAGGACGAGGTCCTGCTGGCCTTCGGGGCCAATGGCGAAGCGCTGGCGCCCGAGCACGGCTTTCCCGTGCGCGTGATCGTCCCCGGCTACGCCGGCGTGCGCAGCGCCAAATGGCTGAGCGAGATCAGGGTGCAGGACGAACCGGCCGACAGCCCCATCCAGCGCCATGACTACAAGTTCTTCCCCGCCAGCGTCGCCAGGGTGGACGCCGATTGGGACAAGGGCCTCACCATCGACGCCATGCCCATCAACTCCGCCATCTGCACGCCGCGGCAGGGGCAGACGCTGGAGTCCGGGCCGATCAGGCTGGCGGGTTGGGCCACGGCGTCCGGGCGCTCGATCAGTCGCGTGGACGTATCCATCAATGGCGGCCGCAGCTGGTCCCAGGCCACCCTCGAGCAGAACGCCGATGCGCCCAGCGCCTGGACGCTGTGGCGGTTCCAGGCCGAACTCGAGAAGGGGGAGCACGAGCTGGTAGTGCGCGCCTGGGACAATGCCATGCAGACCCAGCCCGGCGAGCCCGACCAGACCTGGAACTTCGCCGGCTACCTGGCTACTCACCAGCACCGTATCCACGTCAGCGTGGGTTGAGGCTTCGTTGACCAGGAGGCCCCGACGAGGCGCCAAGCCCCGTGGTCGTGGTCACGGGCCAAGGAGGCGCCCCGCGCGCGATCGATCGGGCGGAGAGGGAAAGGGTCGACCCCGCCGCCTTCAGGGCCTCGGTGCAGGCGGCTGCGGACGACCAAGGCCCCCAAGCGTCAGGGACGTTGACGGTGGCGGCCAGGGATGTACGCGACGGTTCCCTTCGGGGCCCTGGAGGTGGAGCAAGGCCGAGGTCGGCTGAGGGCGTGAACTTCCGGCGCCGACGGAGGGTGGGCGAGCCTCCGGTCACCAGAACCGGCTTCCTGGGACGCCCTTGAACGGACCCGCTTCGCGGGAGGTGATCCAGCCGCCATAGAAGCCGCCGGGCTGAGGCGTGATCTGCTCGGCATCGACGGTGCAGGCGTCAAAGGGCGAGGCGTAGAAGGCGACGTGATGCTGCAGGATCGCGAAGCCGGGCGTAGGCGCGGCATAGCTCCATGCCGCTGCTGGCGCGCGCTCACCTGCGAGCTCGACGTCAAAATAGGCGGCCCAGCCCTTCCACTCGCAGAACGAGCGGTGATCGCTCGGGCGAAGAACCGACGGGTTCACGTCGTCGCGGGGGAAGTAGTAGGTCGGCGGATGGCTCGTCTCCAGGGTGCGAACGCCCTTGAGGGTGTCCGCCACGATCACCCCGCGGTGCACGATCCGCAAGCGCCGGGAGGTGGCTTCGGCGATTGCGGGCCGCGGATAGGCCCAGACGCTCTCCTGGCCTGGCGCCGCCTTGTCCGGCTGGGGCTTCATGCACCCTCCCGGGCCGCGTCCAGCCGACGCACGAGCCGTTGCAGCAAGGGCCGGGCCAGCAGAAAGGCGCCGTAGAGCCGTTCCAGCAGCCGCAGCACCCGCGGCGATCGCGCCATGAGCCCCAAAGGGCGAAGGACCGGGATGGCGCGCCACATGGCGGCGAAGGCGGCCGCGCCTTCGAGCAGCCGGCCGTCCTCCCGGGCATGGAGCTGCGCCAGCATGTCCCCTCTCGGCAGGGGGCAGGCTGCGGCCTCACGCGCGTCCACGAAGGCGATGGCACGGCGGTGGTCCAGCCGGCCCATCAAGGCGATCTCGCGCCGGCATAGCGGACAGCCTCCATCGAACCAGACCACGACCTCGCTCATGGGCTTGCATATAGGAGGGCCGTCCCTTTCTGCGACTGGAGCTGCGCCGCCCGGTCGAGCAGCTGCTTGGCGACCACCTGGCCCGTCAGGCCGCGCGCGGCGAGGTCAGGCGGCGCCGAGAAGGCCTCGACTACCAGGCCACGGTCCGTCGCCGCGCTCCACACCATCCAGAGGAAGCCGAGGCCCAGCAGCACGCCCACGGCCACCAGGAAGGCCTGCAGCGCGACGCGCCTGCGTTAGGCCACACGGCGCAGCTTCGGGTAGTCGAGCTGGACCTCGCGCTGCTCGTGCAGGTGCTCGGTCTGGACGTCGATGAGGTGGGCCTGCTTGTCGAGATAGAGGCCGGCCTTGCGGCTGAGGTCCGGGTCGAAGCGGGCCGCATTCATGGCGACGCTGGCGGCGATCGGGTCCGCGGCGCGGGCAGGCCCTCGGCCTCGCCCTCCGAAGCGTCTTCCCCGCCGAACAACCGCTCGACGCGTCCCCCTTCGGCCATGTCCCCCCTCCCTCGACCGGACCTGCCTGGACGGCGGAGCTGACCATCGCAATACGGCGCGCCGTCGCGGTCCTGCGACGGCGTCGCCGCGTTCTCTGCGACGTTACAGTCCGATGTGGGCCGTCCAGCGCCGCCGCTCGCCTCCGGTCGCCCGCCCCTGCGCCGGGACGGGCTCTGGAGCCGTAAGCGGACATGCGGAACGCGGGCGAAAGGGTGGGTAACGGTCCTTCCTAAGGGCTTTCTCGAATGCAGCGACCATCAGCGGGAGGCGAGTGGTTCTGGCCAGCGAATGTGGCTGCGAATGTAGCGTCGCCCGTGATCCGATTCATGGAGAAGGTGAAAGTGCCAATCCCCGCCTTACCATCTTCTACATCGTTCACGTAATCAACCGCAACAACACCGAGGGTGCTGTTGGACAATACTGTCATAGGATAGTGCGCTTCTCCCGAAGCGACTAGATCATCAGGGAATATGCGATCTAGCTTGCCTGCGGCGATCCGCACTTTAAAGGGGTTCATCTTACTCGGGTGACGCATCGTACACTGCCACTGCTGCTCAGGAGCATTGGGGGGGATAGGGTCGCCCACAGCAGCATTGTACTCCGGCGGGGGCAAGCCGGGCCCCGGCCATGCCGAATGTAGCGTGACGGCCTGTGCCAGCAGAACTAACGCAATCATCAGTCTAGCGTAGAACATGCTTCACTTACGTCCAAGAGGCTGAGCCCGAGTAGGGTCGAACTCGGTCGCCCGCACTCTGCCGGAAACTCTGCCTGCGCCGCGTTCAGGCGCCGTTTCCATCCGGGGGACAGAGGCTGCCTCGGCGCCAGGGCCAGGCGACGTTTCGGACGTGGCGCGGGCTCACGACAGGGAGGTAGGAAAGGCCATGATCGACGCTGCCCGTCATGCCGTCAGGACCGACATTCCGGCCCGCCTGGACCGCTTGCCGTGGAGCCGTTTCCACCTTCTCGTCGTGGTCGCGCTGGGGATCACCTGGATACTTGACGGGCTGGAGGTGACGCTGGTCGGGGCGATCGGCCCGGTGCTGCAGTCCCGGGCGACGCTCGGCCTGTCCGCGTCCGACATCGGCGCGGTCGCCTCCTGCTACGTCGCGGGCGCGGTGGCGGGGGCGCTGCTGTTCGGCTGGGTCACCGACCGGTTCGGGCGGCGCGTGGTCTTCTTCCTCACCCTGGCCATCTACCTGACCGGGGTGATGCTGAGCGCCTGCGCCTGGGACTTCTGGAGCTTCGCGCTGTTCCGCATGCTGACGGGGGTGGGCATCGGGGGCGAGTACGCCGCGATCAACTCCGCCATCGACGAGCTGATCCCCGCCAGGTTCCGCGGCCGCGTCGACCTGCTGGTCAACGGCAGCTTCTGGATCGGCGCGGCGGCGGGGGCGGCGGCCTCGCCCCTGATGCTGGACCCGCACCTCCTGCCGGTGAACCTCGGCTGGCGGCTGGGCTTCGCCATCGGCGGGGTGCTGGGGCTGAGCGTGCTTTTCCTGCGCAGCATGGTCCCGGAAAGCCCGCGCTGGCTGGTCACCCACGGCCGGCTGGAGGCCGCCGAGGCGACCGTGGCGGAGGTGGAGGCGCGGGTCGAGGCGGCCACCGGCCGGCCGCTCGCCAAGGCCGAGGCCACGCTGGAGGTCCATCCCCACAAGGTGTTCGGCTTCGGGCTGATCCTGCGCACCCTGCTTGGCAAGTACCGCGGACGCAGCCTGCTGGCGCTGAGCCTGATGGTCGCCCAGGCCTTCCTCTACAATGCGGTCTTCTTCACCTACGGCGTCGTGCTGACGAAGTTCGAGCATGTCGCCGACCGGAGCGCGGGCCTCTATCTCCTGCCCCTGACGCTCGGCAACGTGTGCGGGCCGCTGGTGCTCGGGCCGCTGTTCGACACGGTCGGACGCAAGGCGATGATCGCCGGCGCCTTCGCGCTGTCCGGGCTCCTGCTGGCGGGGACGGCGGTTCTGTTCGGCATGGGCCTGCTCGACGCCGTCACCCAGACCCTGGCCTGGATGGTCATCTTCTTCTTCGCCTCGGCCGCGGCGAGTTCGGCCTACCTGACGGCCAGCGAGATCTTCCCGCTCGAGACCCGCGCCCTGGCGATCGCGACTTTCTATGCGCTCGGCACGCTGATCGGCGGCGTGACCTCTCCGCTGCTGTTCGGGCGGCTGATCGCCACGGGCTCGGCCTGGGCGCTCAGCGGCGGCTATGCGATCGCCGCCGTCCTCATGCTGCTGGCGGCCGCCATGGAGCTGGTCTTTGGGGTCGATGCGGAGGGCAAATCGCTCGAAAGCCTCGCCGACCCGCTCTCCGCCGCCTGACGGGGGCGGTCCGCGCGCCACCGGACGTGGCGACGCCGGCGCCTTCCTGCTATCGGCTCGAACGGCCGTCGTCGCCGGCCCGATAGTGGGGTCGACGGCGGACGAACAGGGATTTCCCATGCTGCAGCGGAACACCGTCATGGACGACAGGAAGAGTAGCCTGTGATGTCGTCCAAAGACACCGCCGAGAGGCGATCCATAAACCGCAGCGAACGGATAGCACAGTACTGCCCCTGCTGCCTGTCCGATCAGCACACCAAGTCTGCGGCGGTGCTCATGCCGTTCGTTTCGCATCGGGCGCTGGGATGGCGTCCGGTCCGGATCGACGAAAGCTGGGGGCTCGACACTATCCCCAGCGGCAATGCCTATTCGCTCTGCAATTCCGTTCAATGCAAGGCGTGCGGCGCGCTCTTCCTCGATATTCGATTTTCGGACATCGAGATGGGCAGTCTATACCATGAATACAGAGGTGAGGATTTCGCCTGAGAGAACATTACGAGCCGGGTTACCGCGCGCGCGACCGTCAGCTAAAGGCCGGCATTTCCTATATGGACGTGGTGGAAGGTTTCCTGCGCCCGCACCTCACCCTGCCGGTCGATGTCCTGGACTGGGGTGGGGATACGGGAAATAACACGCCCTTCCGCGACGCCGCCAAGACCTTCCACATCTATGACATCTCCCGCGTACCGCCAGTGGAGGGTGCATCATCGGTCGATCTGCAGGAGATGGAGAGGCAGGACTACGATCTCATCGTATGCAGTAACGTCCTGGAACATGTTCCCCACCCGATCGAATTCCTTTCTACCGTTCGGACCTACGTAAAAAGCCGCACCCTGCTTTATCTGGAGGCGCCGTTTGAGCCTCTCATGGTCAGGAACCAGAAGAACGCCGATATCCTGGAGCGGAAAAGGCATTGGCACGAGCATATAAACTTCTTCACCCGGAAATCGCTTGAACGTCTTTGTGAAATCGCCGGCTTCCATATCCTGGAATTGCGGGTTTCGCCGGTCGGCGAGCGACCTGACGATGGTCATATCTTCCAGGCGCTTTGTCGCTTGGCCGAATAGCGCCGGCTTCAAGATCGGCGGCGTCGGAACCGAAACAGCCCGATGGTGACGCGGCGGGGCATGCGTACGGCGCCACAGCGCTCAATGCCGGACGACGACGCCGTTCTTGACGACCAGATCGACGTCCCGCACGGCGAGGATGTCGGCGGTCGGATCGCCTCTGACGGCCGTGAGGTCCGCCAGCAGTCCGGGATGTATGCGGCCGATCCTGTCGCTCTGGCGCAGGATGCGCGCGTCGACCGCGGTGGCGGAGAGCAGCGCCTGGGCGGGCGTCATCCCGTCCTTCACCATCCAGGCCAGCTCGCGCCAGTTCTCGCCATGGGGAAAGACGCCCACGTCCGAACCGCAGCCGATGGTGACCCCGAGCTTCAGCGCCAGGCGGAACGCCCGCTCCGCGTTCTGCATGGCCGGCGTTGGGGCGGAGACGCCGGGGACGTAGTGCTGGAAATAGATGGAGCTCGCCTCCACCGCCGTCAGCGTCGGCTCATAGGCGATGCCCTTGCCGGCCATCAGGCGGAAGGTCGCCTCCGTGCCGCCGTAGCCGTGCTCGATGGAGTCGACCCCCGCCTCGGCGGCCCGGCGCATGCCCTCGTCGCTGGCCGCGTGGACGGCGACGGGGTGGGCTTCGGAGTGCGCCGCCTCTACCGCGGCCCTGAGTTCCTCCTCGGTGAAGGTCGGCTCCGTCGCCCCGCCCGGGCCCACGCGGTAGTCGGCGTAGAGCTTGATCCAGTCCGCCCCGGCCGCCGCCTGCTCCCGCACCGCCTTCATCACCTCCGCCTCGCCGGTCGCCTCCTGCGCCCCCTGGGGCAGGTCGGAGCCTTGCGCGTAGTTGCGCCGGGCGGGGCCGTAGGCGCCGGTGGCCACGATGGCGCGGCTGGCGACGAACAGGCGCGGGCCCGGGACGATCCCGTCCTCGATCGCGCGCTTCAGGCCCACATCGGCGTCGCCCGCTCCCTCGGTGCCGAGGTCGCGCAGGGTGGTGAAGCCGGCCATCAGGGTGGCGGTCGCCTGCCGGCCTGCGCGCAGGGTGCGGTAGGAGAGCTGCTCCTTCAGCACCTGGTCGTCCCACAGCGTCTCATTGTAGGGATGCAGGAAGAGGTGGGTGTGGATGTCCATCAGCCCGGGCAGCAGGGTGTCGCCCGGCAGCTCAATCACTTGAGCGCCCGCCGGTGCGACGACCTCCGCCGCAGGCCCCACGGCGGTGATGCGCTCGCCGGTCACCAGCACCACCCATCCGGGATGGGCCGTCGCGTCGTCGGCGGTGAAGACGCGCGCGGGGCGCAGCAGGAGGGCGCCGGGTTCGGCCGCCCTTGCGGTCCCGGCGCCTGCGAGCGTCAGGCCCAGCGCCACGGCCCATCCTCGCCACGCCCACGACCGTCGCATCGCCATCCCCGCCATCCTCGCGCCGCCTCCTGAAGGGGAGCGGAGTTCGTCCGGACGTGCAAGGGCGCCAGCAGCGCTTCACACGCGCCGCCGGAGCTATAGGCTTCGGCCGCGGGCCGTGGGGTCCGCCGATGGGGGACGACGGCATGCGCGCTCTGACGACGGCGGGGCTTCTGCTCCTGGGCATATTCGGTACGGCCCATGCCGCCCTGCCTGGGGAGGCGGCGCGCTGGCGCCGCGAGTCCGCCGCCGTCACCATCACCCGCGACGACTGGGGCATCGCCCACGTCCATGGCCGCAGCGACGCCGACACGGTGTTCGGGGCCATCTACGCCCAGGCGGAGGACGACTTCGGCCGCATCGAGTCCAACTATCTCGACGCGCTCGGGCGCCGCGCGGAGGCGGACGGCGAGACCGCGCTCTGGAGCGACCTGCGCCAGCGCCTGTTCGTCGATCCGCAAGCGCTGAAGGCCGGCTACGCCTCGAGCCCGCCCTGGCTGAAGACGCTGATGGACGCCTGGGCGGACGGGCTGAACGCCTATCTGGCCGACCACCCCCAGGTCAGGCCCCGCGTGCTGGCCCGCTTCGAGCCCTGGATGGCGCTGAGCTTCACCGAGGGCAGCATCGGCGGCGACATCGAACAGGTCCCGCTGGAGGACCTGCAGGCCTTCTACGACAAGCCCGGCGCCGCGGCCCGCAGCGACCCGCCGGCCGAGGCGCCCGCGCGCGACCGCGAACCCACCGGCTCCAATGGCATCGCCATCGCACCGGCGAACACGGCGGGCGGCCACGCCCTGCTGCTGATCAACCCGCACACCAGCTTCTTCTTCCGCTCCGAGCTGC
>CAXUEN010000002.1:0-29542 GCA_964249945.1 uncultured Caulobacteraceae bacterium
AGGTTCGGGGGCGCCTGGATCGACATGGCGGCTCCCAGGATCAGCCGGGCGGCCGCGACCGTCCAGAGCAGGTCCTCGCGGGAGGGCTCGGGCGCCTCGGCCATGCGGGTCGCGGCCTTGGCGCGGAAGTTCTGGACGATGACTTCCTGGATGTGGCCGTGCCGTCGGTGCGCCTGGGCGATGGCCAGCAGGGCGGTGATCCGCTCGGCCCGGGTCTCGCCGATGCCGATCAGGAGGCCGGTGGTGAAGGCGACGCCCGCCTCGCCTGCCGCCTCGATCGTGGCGAGCCGCTGCGCCGGCGCCTTGTCGGGGCAGCCGTGGTGCGGGCCGCCCGGCGCCATCAGCCGGTCGGCCGCCGATTCCAGCATCAGCCCCATGGAGGCGGCGAAGGGCCTCAGCCGCTCGATGTCGGCGCGGCCCATCACCCCGGCGTTGATGTGGGGCAACAGACCCGTTTCGGCGAACACCGCCCGCGCGGCGCGCTCCAACAGTTCCAAAGTGCTGTCCGCCCCTGCGGCCGCCAGAGCGTCCCGGGCGGCGCGGTAGCGGAGTTCCGGCCGGTCGCCCAGGGTGAACAGCGCCTCGCTGCAGCCGGCCGCCTGGCCGGCGCGCGCCACATCCAGCACCTCCTCCAGGGGCAGATAGGCCGAGGCGACTTGGGATGGGGTGCGTACGAAGGTGCAGTAGCGGCAGCTGTCGCGGCACAACCGGGTCAGCGGCAGGAAGACGTTGCGGGAGTAGGACACCGCGGTTCCGAAGCCCGCCAGGGTCAGCGCCTCGGCCGTCTCGCGCATCTCGGCGGCGCTGGCGTCGAGCAGCGCATAGGCGCGGTCGCCGTCCAGGCCACGATCGCCGACGCGCGCCAGGCCTGAGACGAGGGTCACGCGGTCTTGAGCCCGGTGATCCGGATGCTGGCGTCGTCGATGCCGTGGTGCTTGTTGATGAAGATCAGCACCGAGGTCAGCGCTTCGGCCGCGGCGGAGTTGTCGAGCGATCCGGCGTGGATGGGCCGCAGACCCGTGGCGCTGACCAGCGGTTCGACCGCCTCGCGATCCTCCCGCCGGTCGCCGAAGATCAGCACGTCGCCCTCCACGGGCGCGTCCTGCGCCAGCTTCCAGGCGGCCACGTTGTGGAAGGCGGAGACCACCCGCGCCGTGTCGCCCAGCAGGTGCTGCGCGGTGCGCGCGGCGCTCCCCATTGGCGGCATCTGCACACGCATGACCTTGGGTGGCATGAGCGGAACGGTGGTTTCGAGCACGATCTTGCCGGCGACGGCCTCGCGGATCGCGTTCAGGGTCCCGTCCTGGTCAGCGAAGTGCACCGCCAGCACCACGATCTCGCCGGCGGCCGCGGCCTCGGCGTTGACCGCGCCGCGGACGCCGTACCCGATCGTAGCCGCCGCCGCGGCCGCGCGTTCGGCGTTGCGCGATCCGATGACGACCTCATGGCCGGCGTGCGCCCAGCGCTTGGCCAGCGCTCCGCCCAGCTCGCCCGTCCCGCCGATCACCGCGATGATGCTCACTTGGTGCGCCTTTCCTCGATCAGGGTGCGACGGACGAGGCGTCCGTCGTCGAAGGCCTGCCAGACCCGCGCCTTGCGGGTGATGGCCTCGTCGAACTGGACCATCTCGAAGTAGCGCAGCTGCGGCTGGTCCTTGCGTCGCCAGGTGACGAAGACGCTGAGGCCGTCGCCCAGTTCCTGCGCGCAGCCTTCGATCCGGTCGGTGTCGAAGACCAAGCGATTAAGCTGAAGGCGGGCGGGGAAGCTGTGCACCTCCACGCGCCCGTCGGCGAAGCTGTAGCGGTTGGTCTGGACCAGGTCGTAGCCGCTGGCCGGATCGGGCAGTTCGCAGACCAGGTGGGAGTCGTAGGTCTGGATGTGGCGGTTGTCGCCGTCGAACTCGGCATAGGTCCCGCGCCACTCGCCGACGATGGCGGCATGCAGCGGCATGGCGTGGCTCAGCAGGCTCAACCTCGGGCTCCTCAGTCCGGATGGATGCGGATCACGGTGCGGCCCATCAGCTCGCGGGCTTCCAGGGCGCGGTGCAGCTCGGGCACGTCCTCCAGCGTGGCGATGCGGCCGATCGGCATGCGCAGCGTCCCCGCCCGGAGCCTCCCCACGATCTCGGCATCGACCCGGGCGGCGTCGCCCAGCGCCTGCTCCACCACCGGCAGGTTGAAGCCGGCGATCCGGGTCGCAGCCCCGATCAGCAGGCGCGGGGCGAAGGCCGGCGCCTGGCTCCCGCTGCTGGCGCCAAGGAAGACGCAGGCGCCCAGCGGGGCCAGCAGCTCGATGTTGCGGAGCGCAGCCGGGCCGCCGGCGCCATCGATGGCCAGGGCGACGCCGGCGCCCGCGGTCAGCGCCTTCACCGGACCGACCCAGTCCTCTTCCGTCGCGACGACGATCTCGTCGGCGCCGAACTGACGAGCCCAGTCCGCCTTGGCCCGGCTGCTGGTGACGCCGACCACGCGCAGCCCGCGCGCCTTGGCGAGCTGGGTCGCCACGGGCCCGACCGTTCCGGCCGCCGAATGGACCAGCACCCAGGCCTGCGAGCCCTCCGGCGGGCCGTATAGCTCGAGCACCCGCAAGGCCGTGTGGCTGGCGCCGCGGTAGACGGCTGCAACGTCGGCATCGAGTCCGTCCGGTCGACCACTCACCGAGGCCTCGGGGACGACGGAATACTCCGCATTGCCGCCGAAGACGGTGGTGGAGGTGACGTGGCGGCCGATCCAGCCCTCGTCCACGCCTTCCCCGACCTCGTCGATCTGTCCGCTGTGCTCGATACCGAGCACCACGGGCCAGGTCGGCGTCAGCCAGGGCGCGGCGCCCCTCCGGGCCATCAGGTCCAAGGGATTGAGGCCGCAGCGCGAAACCTTCAGGCGGAGCCGCCCCGGGCCCGGCTGGGGAAGCGGCCTTTGCTCAAGCTGCAGCACTTCGGGGCCGCCGGGAGCCTGGGCGACGACAGCGCGCATCGTGGCGGAGGTCATGGCGCCTCCTCGATCATCAGGATCAGCGCGCCGCTGCCCGGGCTGCGCACGATCGCTGCCTGCACGGGGCCAAGGCCCGGAAAGTGGATGTCGGAGGCGAGAGCGTAGTCCCGCGCCCCGGCCTCCCGGCCGCGCGTCACCGACAGCCCGAGATCGGGGACGATGAAGGCCTGGGCGATGTAGCCGATGTTGGGCGCGACCGCGGTGTCGGTCATCGAGACGCAGGGATAGTCGAGCGGCTGGTTCACCGCGACCTTGCCGAACATGTGCGCGCCCTGCAGGAAGGTGCAGAGCGTCGTGCTGCCTTCCGGATAGCGGGAAAAGGCGTTCTGCTCGGGGTTGCCCAGCCGGTCGCTGAACAGCACCCGCATCCCCATCGCCGCCTCATAGAAGCGAACCTCGGCCGCCATGTCCGGCGTCGCGTGCTGGGTGGTGACGACGGGGGTGAAGCCTTGCGCGTTGTAGCCGAAGTCGTCGGCGACGAAGGCCCGCATCTGGCCGATGCGGGTGGCGGGATCCGAGGTGGTCAGCTCCACCAGGTTGATGATCAGGGTGTCGGGGCCATCCAGCATCACCTCGGTGGGCGAGCCCACCTCCGGCGCCATGCGGTGGCGCATGGGCGGCGACCAGAGCGGATAGCCGGCCGCCTCGATTCGCGCGGCGTCGCGCGCGATGTCGGCGGTGTAGAAGTTGAGGTTCATCAGCCCGTAGGCGCTCTCGTCGGGGATGTCGCGGATCGGCAGCCGCTCGGGCCCCTCAAACTCGATCAGGACGATCCGGCCCACCTTGCCGCCGCGCTCGGCCAGCGCGGCGTAGCGGGCGCGCGATCCAGACGGCAGGCGCCAGAACGCGCTGAACGCCCCGTTGTACAGCACCCCCTCGTCGATCACGGCGAGCCCGATCAGGTCGCGGTAGAAGCGTAGCGACTGCTCCAGCGTGCGCACCCCGATGACCGCGGCGTGGAGGGCGGCCCCCTGCGGGGCGACGATGCTCACGCCGCTTCCCGCGCCTGCGCAAAGGCCGGGATGACGTGCTGGCCGATCAGCTGCAGGGCCGCCATGGGCTCGTCGTGCAGGCGCAAGCCGAGTTCGGTCAGGCCGGCGTCGCGGAACAGGCGCATCCGGGCCACCTCGCGCGGCAGCTCGTCCAATCCGCCTGTGGCGGTGAAGGCGTTGCACAGCTTGTCGAGGATGGCGTCGTCGACGCCCGCCACCTGGTGGCTGCGCGACAGGTAGGTGTCGAAGAAGGCCTGGAAGTTGCCGCGCACCACCGCCACCTCGTCCGGCTCCAGCACCTGGCCGATCAGGGCGGGATCGAGCAGGCGCGCCCGGGTGAGCAGCTCGCGTCGGGATTCCCGATACGCCGCTTCCCGTTCGGCCTTGATGTGCCAAGCCCAGAAGGCGGTCAGGCGGTAGTCCGGATGCGGCTCGCTCCGCTTGGCGATCCCTTCGCGCACGGTCGCCACGGCCGCGGCGGCGTCCTCCGGGCGGGTCGCGCCGATGTAGCAGCCGTCGGCGACGCGGCCGTACATGCGCATCATCTGCTCGCGGTAGGCCGTGCCGTAGACAGGTGGCGGCGGGCACTTCACCCAGGCCATCTTGGACGGCATGGTCATCTTGAAGAACTCGCCGTCGTAGCCCTCGTCCATCTTGCGGTGGGTGGCGGCCTCGATCAGCTCGACGGCGTCGCGCATGGCGCCCACCAGCTTCTGGGGCGCGGTGAGATTGAGGGCCTTCAACTGGCCTTCGCCGGGTCCGATCGCCAGCATCGCCCGGCCGCCGCTGATCTCGTTCAGCGAGAGCGTGGCGTTGGCGATCTTCATCGGGTGGGTCTCGAACGGGCTGATCGCCAGCACGCCCACCTTCAGCCGCGTCGTTTTCAACGCCAGCGGGACCAGGGTCACGAACGGGTCCCAGTGGGCGAAGTAGTTCGACATCCACAACCCGCGCACGCCCAGCCGTTCGGCCTCGCGGCCCAGCTCGATCACGGCGTCCGAATGGAGGTCCGGCTCGATGATGATGTCGACGTCCATGGGCCGATACTGCCCCGGGCCGCATCCAAGTCAGGGCGCCGCGTCATGGATGTCCGCATAGCGGGAGCGGAGTGGCCGCTTTGATCGTCCGGCGACCCGGAATGGACTAGACCGGAGGCTCCCTTGGCAAGGACGTGACGCCATGGCTTTCAAGAGTATGCGCGATTTCGTGACCAGTCTGGAGGCCGCCGACCAGCTTCGTCGCGTGGATTTACCCTTGGACGCGCGGCGCGGCTCCACCGAGCTGCAGGCGCTGATGCGCTATCTGCATCAGGAGAACGGCCCGGCCCTGATGCTGGAGAACCTCCAGGGCGACTATCAGGCGCAAGCGCCTGTGCTGTTCAACCCGTTCGGCTCGCGGGAGCGTTCGGCGGCGATGCTCGGCCAGCCGGATTGGGCGAGCGCCCGGCGCTTCCACGGCGAGGTGCTGGAGAGCCGCCACCGATGGGTCGATCCCGTGATCGTCGACGGCCAGGGAGCGCCTTGCAAGGAGGTGGTGATCCGCGACGTCGACCTCAGGCGAGACCTGCCGCAGCCCTTCCTCGGCAAGGAGGGCGCGTCCTACGTCACCGGCGCGATCGTAGTCACCAAGGATCCTGAGACGGGCGCCCGCAACGTCGGGTGGTACAGGCTGGCGAGCTTCGTTGGCGCCAGCCACCCGCTGGGCGGCAGCTATGCGGAGGAGCGCATCCGGCGCGACCTCGGCGGCTTCTTCTGGTGGAACCCGCCCATGTCGGGCATCGGCGGCCACATCTTCAAGGCCTTCCGCGCCGGCAAACGGCTGGAGATCGCCTGCGCCGTCATGTGCCAGCCGGCGGTCCATATGGCTGCGGCGACCAGCGCGCCGGCGGATTGCGACGAGTACGCCCTGGCCGGTGGCCTAGCCGGCGCGCCGGTCGAACTTGTGCGGTGCGAGACGGTGGACCTGGAGGTCCCCGCCACTGCGGAATACATCATCGAGGGCGAAATGCTGCCGGGTGAGCAAGAGGCCGTCGGCTGGCATTCCAACCCGATGGGCTATTACGACGAAGCGCATTTCCTGCCGATCATGCGGGTGAACTGCATCACCCGGCGCAGAGACCCAATGTGGTACGCTACGCTCGAGATGGTGCCTCCCTTCGACCACATGTACCTGGGGTTGCTACCGATCGAAGGCGAGCTTCTTCAGAACCTTCAGCAACGCATTCCACAGGTGACGGACGTCGTTGTAACGCCTAACATATCATATGTTATACAAGTTGGAGTGGACGGGGGAGATAAACCTTTTCCAGGCTTCGGCCGGCATGTCATCCACGCGGTGTGGGGCTCGGGAGGACGGTGGGCGCGTAGCGCCAAGATGGTGATCGTCGTGGGTCCCGACGTCGATCCCCGCAATTGGGAGGACATCGAATGGGCGATCATGACGCGGGTTCAGCCCGTGTCCGACATCATCATGGATCCAGCCGGGCCTGCAATGCTGCTCGATCCCTCGCCTGCAAAGAACGCCCAGGGCGCAGCCTCGATCTCCGAACAGTTCGGGATCGACGCCCTGATCAAGGTGCCGGAGCGGCACGCCAGCTATTCTCCAGTCTCCAACGCCACTTCGGCCGAGGTGGAGGCGATCCGGGCCAAGCTGAAAGGTCTGCTCTAACCCCCGCATGGGCTGCATGATCAGCGAGCGCGGCATCGTCCAGGGGCTGGAGAAGGGCCTGGACCTGCTCGCGTTCCTCAACCGCTATGGCCGGCTGAGCGCGGCCGAGATCGCCCGCGGGATCGGCCTGCCCCGCACGACGACCCTGCGCCTCCTCGACACGCTGGCCGCCAACGGCTTCATCGAGCGCAGCAAGGTCGATCGGTGCTACCAGCTCACCATCAAGGTCAGGACGCTGTCCGATGGGTTCGACGACGAGGCGTGGGTCACCGACATCGCCGCCCGCCACGTCCGCGCCCTGTCCACTGCGGTGGTCTGGCCCGTGCTCATCTCGATCCCGTCGGGCACGTCGATGATCTGGCGCGAGAACACCGACCATCAGACCACCATGGTGCTGCATCGTCTCAGCGTCGGCTATCAGACCTCGATCATCGGCAGCGCCTCGGGCCAGATCTATCTCGCCTTCGCCAGCGACCAGGAACGCGAGGCGGTGCTGGAGTGGATCGCCCGGACTGAAGAAGGCGCGCGGGAGCTGCCGTCGCCGTCGGCCCTCACCGAGATGGTCGAGCGTATCCGCGCCTGCGGCTACACCATCTTCCGGCGTCCTGGGGAGTACACCCTGGCGGTGCCGATCCGGCATGAGGGGCGCTATCTCGCCAGCCTGGCGATCCGCGTGATGGCCGCCGCCATGTCCGTCAACGACATGATCGCCCGCTACCGGGATCGCCTGTTTGAGACCGCGGCGGAAATCGAAGCCGACGTGCAGAGCTCCATCAAGCCTACGCTCCACGCCTCCTGACCGAGGTCTCGCCTCTGCGGACAGCCCTGTCCGCTAAGCGGCCACATGCGCCAAAGCGATGGCTGCGCGGGTCGCCGCGGTCATAGCTAGGAGCATGGATGAACAGGGGAGCGTAGCGCCGGGCGGGGGCCTTCGTGGGGCGTACAGCCTACGCTACGGCGGGGTTCACACCGCGACGGAGACCTTCACGCTATTCCGGCGGGAGGATGGCGGCGCCTCGCTGCAGAGCCTGATCCGGATGGCCGATCCGCGCCTGGACCGCCAGGTCGGGATCGAGCTGGACAGGGCCGGACGGCCCCGGGCCGCGACGGTGATGCTGCACCAGAACGGCCACTACAGCAGCGCCCTCTTCGGCATTCATGGCGGCGTGGTCACCTGCGATCTGGACTGCGACCTGTTCGGGCGGGTCTCGCAGACCATGACCTTCGAGAGCGAGATCGCCATGTTCGGCACCCACGCGCTCGCCAACGACGCCTGGTTCACCCGGCTGCACGATCCGGACGGTCCGGCGCTGCAGCGTTTCGAGTGTCCGGTCTCCTCTGTGTCGGAGCGGGGCGACAGCGGTCTGCTGGTGACGCGAACGAAGATCGCCGTGGAGCGCCGCGCGCGGGGACGCACCACCACCGCCGCCGGCGAGTTCGAGACCGAGCACTTCGACATCGCCTTCGGCCATCTGCCACCGCTGGAGGTGCATGTCCGCCCCGACGACCAGCTGCTGGTGCGGATGGACTGGAAGCAGGGCGACGTCATCGTCACTCTGGATGAACTCGACAAGGAATGACCGGGGATGGAACAGCGCGTCGCAATTGTCACGGGCTCGGCGACGGGTCTGGGGGCGGCGGTCGGCCGCCAGCTGGCGGGCCTCGGCTGCCGGGTGGTGATCAACTACACCCGCAGCGCCTCTGAGGCCGAGGAGACTGTCGCCGCCTGCCGCGCCGCGGGCGTGGACGCAATCGCCATACAGGCGGACGTGTCCGACGACGACGCCTGCCGGGCGATGGTGGCGAAGACGGTCGAGCGCTGGGGGCGCATCGACTACCTCGTCAACAACGCGGCCAGAACCAAGTTCGTGCCCTATCGCCAGCTCGATGAGCTGTCGGGGGAAGACTTTCTGGCCATCTACAAGGTCAATGTAGTCGGCAGCTACCAGATGTCGCGCGCCTGCGCGCCGCACATGCGCAAGCAGGGCGCCGGGGCGATCGTGAACACCTCCTCCATCGGCGGCTATACCGGCATCGCCTCGTCCATGGCCTACGCCGCCAGCAAGGCGGCGATCAACGTGATGACCAAGTCGCTGGCCCTGGCGCTGGGGCCGGAGATCCGCATCAACGCGGTGGCCCCGGGACCCATCCAGACCCGCTGGCTGCGCGGCGGCCTGGGTGACGAGCAGTACCAGTCGATGCTGGAGGGCGCGGCCGCAGCCGCCCCGCTTAAGCTGGTGCCGACGGCCGACCAGATTGCGGAATCGATTGTGTGGTTTCTGACCGGGGCGTCCGTCGTCTCGGGCGAAACCCTGATCGTGGACGCGGGCATCCATTGCGGCCAACTCCCGAACGAATACAACAATCCTGATCCGGCCTGACCGAGAGTTTCCCTCGGCCGGTGCGGCGGATCGGATCAAGCCATCGTGTGCAGGTCAACAAGCGTCGATGTGACACTGCTGGCGCCGCCCGGCTTCCCCATGATCGTCCCGGGTGACGATCTAGCTTCAGCGATCCTCGCCTCGTTCGCCGCTGCGAAGATCAGTCTTGAGCCGCACGACATCATCGTCTTGGCCCAGAAGATCGTGTCCAAGGCGGAAGGCCGCGCCGTCACCCTGGCGACGGTCGTCCCTTCGCCACAGGCCGTCGCTATCGCCGCCGATGTGCACAAGGACCCTCGACTGGTCGAGCTGATCCTGCGGGAGTCCCGTACAATCCTCCGTAAGCGCCCTGGCGTGCTGATCGTGGAGCATCGGAGCGGCGTGGTGCTGGCCAATGCCGGCATCGACCAGTCCAACGTCGATCAGACCGACGGCGAGACCGTGTTGTTGCTGCCCGTCGACGCGGACGCCTCCGCACGGGCGTTGCGCCAGGCGCTCGTCAAACGAACCGGGGTCGAGCTGGCGGTGGTCATCATCGACAGCGTGGGGCGCGCCTGGCGCAACGGCACGGTGGGCCTCGCGCTGGGGGTGAGCGGCATGCCTGGGCTCCTCGACCTTAGGGGCCGGCCGGACTTGAACGGCCGGCCCTTGCGGACGAGCGAACTCGGGCTGGCGGACGAGGTCGCCGCAGCGGCGTCGCTCC
Source organism: uncultured Caulobacteraceae bacterium (assembly GCA_964249945.1). Classification (GTDB taxonomy): domain Bacteria; phylum Pseudomonadota; class Alphaproteobacteria; order Caulobacterales; family Caulobacteraceae; genus CAHJWH01. Next base: position 9,734 of record CAXUEN010000002.1, read on the forward strand.
TCATGGGCCAGGCTGCGGAGGGCCGGCCGGTCGTGCTCGTCCGTGGGCTGGCCTTTCCTGAGCAAGGGGGCCGGGCCGCCGACCTGCTGCGCGATCCGGCCATGGATCTGTTCCGATGAGCGTCGGCGGCCATGTCCTGGCCCTGGCCGGCGGGGTGGGCGGCGCCCGGCTCGCCCATGGGTTGGCGGCGATCCTCAGGCCCGAAGACCTCACCGTCGCCGTCAATACGGGCGATGATTTCGACCACTTCGGTCTTCGCATCTGCCCGGACCTGGACACCGTGACCTACACGCTGGCGGGGATCGGCAATCCCGAACTGGGATGGGGCATAGCCGGCGAAACCTGGAATTTCATGGCTGCCGTCGAGCGGCTCGGGGGCGAGACCTGGTTCAGGCTCGGCGATCGGGATCTGGCCACGCACGTGGAGCGCACCCGCCGGCTGGCCAAGGCCTCTCTCTCGGAGGTCACCAAGGCGCTCTGTCGCACCCTGGGGGTTGCCTCGAGGGTGACGCCCATGAGCGACGACCCGGTGCGCACCTTCGTCCACACCGACGCCGGGCGGCTGGCGTTCCAGGACTATTTCGTCCGACGCCAGTGCGGGCCGCGGTTCCTCGACATCGAGTTCGAGGGTGTGGAATCGGCGCGCCCGGCGCCCGGCGTCCTGACGGCGCTCGAGAACACCCGCCTGGACGCGGTGATCCTTTGCCCCTCCAATCCGCTGCTCAGCATCCGTCCGATCGTCAGCGTGCCGGGTCTTGGTGAGCGGCTGCGGCTGGCGCGGGCGCCGCGGGTCGCGGTCTCTCCCTTCATCGGGGGCGAAGCGGTTAAGGGGCCGGCGGCGAAGATCATGCGCGAACTCGGCCTGGAGCCCCGGGCCTCCACTCTCGCCGTCCTCTATGACGGCCTGATCGACGGTCTGGTGGTCAGCACTGGCGACGCCGAAGGCGTGCCGCCGCAGATCTCCGTCCTGGAGACGGACACCCTGATGCGCGACGACGGCGACAGGGCGCGGCTGGCGGCGGAGGTGCTCGGCTTCGCTCGTCAGCTGGCGAGCTGAGCGTGCGGGGACGTGCGTGCATCGTCATTCCGGTGCAGCCGTTCCCGGACGGTAAGAGCCGGCTGGCCGCCATGCTGGAGAAATCCGCGCGGGCTGCCATGAACCGCCGCTTCTTCCAGCATGTGCTGTCCACAGCCTTGGAGGCGGTCGGTCGTGAGCAGGTGATTGTCATCAGTCGCGCCGGCGAAGTCCGCGACCTCGCCGCCAGGGCGGGGGCTCTGCCAGTCCTGGAACTTCAAACCGGATTGAACGAGGCCCTGACGCAGGCGGCGTCGCTCTTCTGGGCGCGGGGGGCCGACCGGGTGCTGGCGCTGAGCACGGATCTGCCGGAACTCTGCAAGGCCGACCTCCTTGCGATGCTCGAGAGGGGCGAGAGCGCCGACGTCGTGCTGGCCCCAGACGCCGGCGGGACGGGGACCAACGCGATGCTGATCGGCGCGGCGGCCCGGAGGGTGGCCTACCGCTACGGGCCGCAGAGCTTCACCGCACACACCCAGGCCTGCGCCGCTCTGAGCCTATCGTCCGCCATCGTTCGGCGCCCCGGCCTCGCGAACGACCTCGACACGCCGTCCGATCTGGAGCGGCTGTCGACACCAGGTCGTTGGGGTCTCCTGCCGCCGCCGCCGCCGCTACGGGATCACCGGGTGTGTAAGGCGGGCCAGGGCTGATCCGGCGCAGATCAGCCCTGAAATTCGCGGCGAGGTGTTTGGCTAGCCGGCGCGGGCGCCCTGGGATCGTGCATCGAGTGAGCCGGCCAGCAAGCGGGCGCCCTGCGAGCTGGAAAGCATGCCCTGGTCGTTTGCAGCGTAGTCGCCGTCCGCCTCGGTCAGCCCGGCGAACTTGGGGACCACCGCCTCGGCCAGCAGGCGGTAGCTGTCGTCCCGCTGCTCGACGGTGCCGAAGTCGCGGCCGGCGACGATCAGCATCGTGCCGAAACCACCGACATCGTCGTGGAAGCGCTGGATGCCGTCGATGACCGTCGCCGGCGAGCCGGCGATGATGTTGCCGCCTTCCATCATGGAGCGGAAGGTGGCGATGGGCTTGCCAGCCGCCGCATCCTTGGCGATGACCGCGGTGGCGGGCTCGATGTTCTTGGCGCTGAACTCCAGCAGGTCGTCGAAGTCGCGTTCGATGTGGCTCCAGGCCTTCTCGTCGGTATCGGCGACGTAGACGACCCGCGAGGCGACCAGGTCGTGGCGGCGCGGGCCGCCATAGGTTTCGCACACTTCGTCAAAGCTGGCCCCCAGCTTGGCGATCATCTGGGTGCTGAACGACCAGGTGGTGAGGACGCGGCCGTCGTGCCGAGCGGCGAGATCGAGGAACTCCCGCCGTCCGCTGGCCACCGCGATGGGGATCTTGGACTGGCGGATCTTGGGATAGATCGCGATGTCGCGGCCCGAGAAGAACCTGCCCTGGAAGTCGAAAGGTTCAGGTTCGTACCAGCACTTCATGATCAGGTCGAAAGCCTCCAGCGTCCGCGCCTCGGCGTCGGCCTTGTCGATGCCCCAGTGGCCGTAGTTGGTCACCGGAGGCCCGACGCCGAAGCCGAAATTGTAGCGGCCATGGGTCAGGTGGTCGGTGACCGCGCCCTCGATGGCCGTCATCTGCGGCGGGTACAACGCGATGCGCTTGACCGCCGCGCCGAAGCGGATCTTCTCGGTCAGCGCGGACGCCTTGGCCATCAACAGTTCGGGCGCCGGCAGCGCTTGGGGGAGCCAGGTGTGGCCGGTGTGCTCGCTCATCCAACACTCTTCGAAGCCGACCTCTTCTGCGACCACGATCTCGTGGAGGTCGTCATCGAAGGAGTTGACCGTGTTGGTCAGGCGCTGACCGTTGGAAAAAATACCGAACCGCATGACGGCCTCCGTTGAAAGCTCATTGCGTTGTCAGTGATGTGGCAGCTGTGACGCTCGGCGGCAAGGGCGCTGGTCCGTCAGCCGGCTGAGAGGGAAGAAAGAATCTCCGCGGCCGTGGAGACCCTGCCAATGCGCGGGAAGATCGTCTTCACGGCGAACTCGTGCATGGCCGAGGTGAAGGAGCTGACGGCGTCCTCCGCGAACACGACCGCATAGCCCAACTCCCAGGCGTCACGGGCCGTGGACTCCACACCCATGTTCGTGGCCACGCCGCCGAGCACAAGGGTGGTCACGCCGCGCCGACGGAGCTGGAGGTCGAGCTCGGTTCCATAGAAGGCGCCCCACTGACGCTTCGTCACGCGAACGTCGCCGTCCTGCGCCCCTAGCTCCGGGACGAGATGCGCGAAGTCGGCGGCGGGACCCGCCGCAGCCCTCGCCATCGGCTGGTCCACCGGCTGGCTCAAGGCGTCGGCGAAACCTGGGCGCCAATCCACGGTGACGAGGATCACCGTGCCGCCGAGCTCACGGAAGCGATCCGCCAACTTCCGCCCGGCCTGCACTACGGCGTCCGCGGGATGCGGCGTGAGGGCGTTGGCCAGGATGCCCTTCTGCAGGTCGATGAGGACCAGAGCGGTGGCCCGTATGTCGAGGGTTTCCATCGTGCCGCTCCTGCCCGGTCTCTGCTCGCCGGCGAAGCTTTGTCTGCCGCGAGGTCGTGCGCGCCGTAACCCTGGTCTCGAGCACTGTCCGACAGGCAGTCACGAAGCGGCGTCCCGGTCGCGCGCCGGTGTCGGATCGGCTCACGCCCCCAGGGTGATGTTCATGAACTCCGCGCAGATGGCGTAGCGGCTTCGCCCCACACGCTCCAGGATGATCTCCTGCGCCAGGTCGGCGTTGCGCTGACGCAGGGCGTCCAGCATCTCTCGCGCGGCGGCGACGTCGAAGATTACGCGTTCGTACTGTCGGGCCAGGAAATACTCGAACCTGTCGGTCGCCGCCGCGACGGGCGCCAGGGTGCTGATCAGCACCTCGCTTTGCGCGCCCCGCATCAGGTGGTCCCAGTAGAGCCGCGAGCTGTCCACCACCGTCTCGAACGCCCTGTCGGCCGTCGCGGTCTCGATTAGCCCGATGAAGCCCTCCAGCCGATCGGCGAGGCCGATGAAGCCGTAGGCGGTGGCCCTTCGTGCGCCGAAGAACTCCAGGCTGGTGCGCACGCCGTAGTTCTGCGCCACGTCGGCGATGATCATGGCCGGCACTACCGTGCCGCCCCTGGGCGACACGATCAGCAGGCGCTCCGCCGCCAGGCGCTGGACGGCGTAGCGGACGGGCCCAGGCCCAGAGGACAGCAGGCGGGCCAGCCTGGCCTCGCTGAGGGCCGCGCCCGGCGGCAGCTCCATCTTGACGATGCGCTCGCGCAGGTCCGCATAGACGAGCTGCGCCTGGGTCTGCGCCTGTGCCTCTGCAGCATCGGCCATGTTCGTCCTGGACCGCCTGGGCTCGCGCGGCCGCCCCACAGCCACCCGGGCGCTGGTCAGCATGGGGCGTCATGCGAGCAAGGGCCTGCGCCTACCCCAGTCATGGCGCCGCTGCACGAAAAATTGGCGCCGCTCTGGCCGCCGACCCTGGGCCGCCTCACCGCGTCCAGCCCCAGGGCTCCCGTTCTGCGGCGAGCAGTCTTCAGGTCGTTAACGAGGGCGTGCGCGTCCACCAGTCGGTGGCGCGCTCGAAGGCGTCGGCCACCCTCAGCAGCAGGGGCTCGCTCCAGGGGCGGCCGACCAGTTGCATCCCGATGGGCAGCCCCGCGCTGCAGACACCGCACGGGACGGCCACCGCGGGCAGGCCGAGATAGTTGATCGCCCTTGTATTGCGGGTCAGCTTGGCGATCAGGGCGACGACGTCTTCCGCCGTCCCGTTGCGGGTAGCGTCGATCGACGGCACGGGAACCGGGATGGCGGGGAGCAGGGCGAAGTCGGCGCCGTCGAGCACGCGCGCCACCCAGTGTTCTGCCAGCGGGCCGCGCAGGGCGAGGGCCTCCACATAGCGGGTCGCCGCATAGTGCAGGCCGGGTTCGAGGCGCGCCCTCACCTGGTCGGCGTAGTCCTGGGGCCGCGTCTCCAGCCAGCGCCGATGCAGCGTCGCCGCCTCCACGCCCATGACCAGCTGCATCATGGCGTTCAGTTCGGACACGTCCGGAGCCGAGGATTCGACCTGGACGACCCCGAGCTCGGCCAAGGTCCTTCCCGCGTCCGCCAAGGCCTTCGCCACCTGTGCATTGAGGCTTTCGGCGTAATAGCCGCGCGGGAGGGCCATCCGGAGCGCGCGGACGTCGCCGGTCAGCGCCGCTTCGCAGCCACCCTGCGGTGCAGCCGCCGTCAAAGGGTCCTTCACGTCCGGTCCGGCCAGCACGTCGTGAAGGCGCGCCAGATCGCGCGCGCGGCGGGCGAGCGGGCCAACGCAGTCCAGCGACCGCGCGAGGGGCATGGCGCCATAGAGGCTGACCCCGCCATGGGTCGGCTTCAGGCCGGCGACGCCACACATGGCCGCCGGGTGCCGGATGGAGCCTCCCGTGTCGGTGCCCAGCGCGGCGGGGACGCTGGCGGAGGAGACCGCGATCCCCGAGCCGGAGGAGGAGCCTCCGCAGATGTGCGCCGGATCCCAGGGATTGCGCCCATCACCGCACCAGTGGTTGTAGCCGGTGGGGCTGAGCGCGAACTCCGCCATGTGGAGTGTGCCGCAGTCGATCCCGCCCGCTGCGTCCAGCCTCCGCAGCACGGTTGCGGTGACCGCCGGCATGAAGCCGCTTCGGATTTTGGAGCCGCAGGAGGACGGCCGGCCGACGCGGTAGAAGAGGTCCTTGTGCGCCATGGGCACACCGGCGAGCGGCCCGAGCGGGACGCCGCGCTTCCGGGCGAGATCGACCTCCCGCGCCTGGGCCAGGGCGCGTTCGGCCTCGATCAGAACGACGCCATTGTAACGGCGTGTGCGGGTGTCCAGCCGGGAGAGGGCGGTCCGGGTCACCGCTTCCGCCGTGATCTCCCCGTTCGCGACGGCGCTGGCCACCGCGACGACTCCGGCCTCGATCAGATCACCGCTCATGGGAGGCGGCGGCCTCGGCCGTCCAGGCCTTGAAGCTCAGGGGCGTGGAGTCGAGGGTGAGCATTCGGTCCGCCGCCGCGCAAACCTGCCGGCTGACCTCAGCGACGATCGGCGGAGCTGCCGCCAGGCGGGCCTCTAGGGAGCCGTCCTGAAGCCCGGCCGCTCCACCCTGCGAGGCATCCGGATAGTCCTGGATCAACGGTGGCCTGCGACCGAGCCGTCATACCAATCGTAGATCTGCGCGCCGTTCCAGTGGATCACGCCTTCATGGCCGTTGATGTGGTCGTAGACGGCTTCCAGGTGCTTGATGCGGTGGGGCTGGCCGGAGATGTAGGGGTGGACGGCGATCGTCATTACCCGGGGCCGCTCGGCGCCCTCCGCCCACAACCGGTCGAACTGGTCGCAGCATCGGCGGGTGAAGTTCTCCGACACCTGGTGCTGCACTGCCATCATGGCGATGTCGTTCAGCTCCACCGTATAGGGGAGGGTGACCAGCGGGCCGTTGGCGGTGGCGATCGTGGTCGGTTCGTCGTCATAGACCCAGTCGCCGATGTACTTGATCCCGGCGGCCGCCAGCAGGTCCGGCGTGTCCAGGGTCTGGGTGAGGCCGGGGCCGAGCCAGCCGATGGGCGGAGACCCCGTGAAGTCCGCCAGCACCCGCATGGACCGGTCGATCATCGCCGCTTGATCATCGATCTTGTGCACCGGGCCCTGCTCGTAGGCGTGGCCCATGAACTCCCAGCCCGCATCGCGCGCCTCTGCGGCCACCCGGGGGTAGTCCTCGCAGACCCGGGCGTTGATGGACAGGGTGGGGACGAGGCCGAGCCGCCGGTACAGGTCGTAGAAGCGCCAGACCCCTACCCGCATGCCGTATTCATGCCAGCTCCAGTTCGGCACGTCGGGGAGCAGGGCCTGGCCCGTCGGTGCGGGGATGACCTGGCGGGCCATGGGCCTGGAGATGTCCCAGACCTCCAGATTGACCACGGTCCAGACGATGAGGCGGGCGTCGCCCGGCAGCCGCAGCACGGGCCGGTCGACGATGGCGGAGAAGGGGCTCCGCTCCCGCGGGATCATCGGGCTTGGCATGGGCGCTCCTTTCGTGGCGGCTCAGAATCCGTCCGCAAGCGCGCGCAGCTCGCCAAGCCCCGAGGCGATGAACTGGTCGACGTGGGTGTAGAGGAAGGTGGCGTCGCGCCCGACCCAGTCGGCGATGCTGGCCGCCGAGACCGGCAGCCCGAACGGCTTGCCGAGTCCAGCGACTTCGCCGGCGATGGCGCGCACGGCGGCCGAGACCTCCGGATGCGCGACCTCGCCGGGATGGCCCATCGACTCCGCCAGGTCGTTCGGTCCGATCAGGATCAGGTCGATCCTGGCGTGGCCGGCGATCTCCTGCGTCCGCGCCTGACCCTCAATGCTCTCGATCTGGGCGATCAGCACCAGGTCGCGCCCGTCGGTCTCCAGGCTCTGGCGCGCCGTCTGCGCCATCGCCTCGCAGACGGCGGCGGACTCCACCTGGGGGACGACGAGGCCGTCGATCCCGCAGGCCGTATAGGCGCGCAGACGCGCAGGGTCCGGATCGGGCGAGCGCACTACGCTGGACATGCCGGCCGTCTGGGCCGCGATCGCGAGCGCCCTGATCTGAATGTCAGGCAGGATCACCTTCTCGCAGTCGATGAACAGGCAGGCGGCGCCCTGCCGGGCGAGCGCGCGGATCAGGGTCGGCGCGAACCCGCCGCCGTTGACCACAAGGAAGGGCGAGCCGCCCTGGATGGCGGCCCTTAGCGGGTTGGTCGGTGTGTCCGGCATGGCTTTACCCGCCGTCGCACGCCCAGGCGGCGCCGCTGCGTCCAGGAGGCTCAGAGCTTGGCTTCCAGCACCACGCCGAGCCGCTTGGCGACGTCCTTCTTGTCCAGGTCGGCGCTGGCGCCCTCGCCGTCGATCACGGCGTCGGCCAGCAGGCCGTTGGTGGCCTCCTTGCGCAGCAGCACGATGAGCTGGGTGTCGTCGATCAGCGGGAAGGGGAACTCGTGCCAGGTGCCCACGTGCAGGGAGAAGCCAGCGGTCCCGTCGAACAGGAAGGCGCGGGCGTCGTCGAGGTCGGGCACCTCCTTGTCGTTAGGCGGCGCCATCACGGCGATGAAGGGCCGCCCTTCGAGGGGAATGAACATCTGGGTATGCTTGAAGTGGCGCTCCATCCAGCGGACCTGCAGGGGGCGGCGGTCGACCACCGTCACCGCCACGTCGACGTCGTCGTCGTTCTTGACGGTGGCCGGGCGAAACATCCTGACCTTGCCGTCGTAGAAGGGACTTTCCATCGGCGGCTTGGCCTTGTCGGCGGCGACGATCTCGCCGAAGGCGGCCACCGACTCGCGGGTGGCGAGTTCGACGTTGAGGGTGCGCGTTTCCATGACCTGATCCACCGTGACGTTGTGCCGATCAACTCAACCGGCGCCGAGATTGTCCATGTCCACGCCGCACGCGTGGACACACCCCGCACCGGGATGCCGGCGCCACACCTGAGCGCGGCCGTGATCGGCGAGGATGAGGGCGCAAAGTTCGTGCAGGACACGCCGGACAGGACCACATGGGCCTGCGCAGCGATCCAGGCGGGAATGGCCGTATGACCGCTAGGCGGTGACCCGAGCGGCCGGTCGTCAGGCTTGAACAGGCTCTTCGCCGGCCCACTTCCGCTCGAAGGCCCAGACATCCTCAAAGCCTATCAGGCTGCAGAAGGCGTTGAAGTCGTGCAGGGGGATGTCGGAATGGGCGCTCGTGCCCGTCTGCTTCAGCCGGCCCAGGGCGTGTTTCACCGCGGCGGCGGCGGCGAGCGCGGCGGTCGCCGGATAGATGGCGCAGGCGAAGCCGATCTGCTCCAGTTCCGCCGCCGAAAGGATGGGCGTCTTGCCCCCGTCGGCCATGTTGGCCATCAGCGGCTTGCCGACCGCCTCGCAGGCCTTGCGCATCTCCGCCTCCGAGGTCAGCGCCTCGGGGAAGACGATGTCGGCGCCGGCTCTCGCATAGGCCTCCGCGCGCCGCAGGGCGCCGTCGAGCCCTTCGCTCTGGCGGGCATCGGTGCGGGCGATGATCAGCGTGTTGGCGGGGTCCAGGCGCGCCTCCAGCGCCACCTTGATCTTGGCGACCATGACCTCGGTAGGGACCACCCGCTTGTAGGGGGTGTGGCCGCACTTCTTGGGGAACTCCTGGTCCTCGATCTGGATGGCGGTGGCGCCGGCCGCCTCGAACCCCCGCACGGTATGGTGCACGTTCAGCAGGCCGCCGAACCCCGTGTCGGCGTCGGCGATGATGGCCACCTCGCCCAGGGTGCGCGCCAGCGTCCCCACCCGGTCGGCCATCTGGGTGTAGGTGACCAGCCCTGCGTCCGGCAGGCCGTAGGCCGAGGCCGTCATCCAGTAGCCCGAAGCGTAGACCGCATCGAAGCCGACCTCCCGCGCGACCACGGCCGTGATCATGTCGGGAATACCGGGCGCCAGGAAGAAATGACGGGCGTCGAGCTTGCGGCGGAGCAGGGGATTGGACATCGGGGTCGGACGGTCTCCGGGCTATTCGAACAGCCAGGGTTGTTGGGATCGGTGACGCTGCTCGAAGGCGCGTATCCGCGCGCCATCGCGCTGCAGGATCGTCTCGGTCTCATCCAGGCCGCTCAGCAGGGCCGCCCGCTTGTCCGGCGGAACCTGGATGTCGAGGGTGATCGCGTCGCCGGCGGTGAGGATGTTGCTCTCAAGGTCGACGCTGAAGCCTGATCCCGCCTGCGCCTCCCGTGCGAGGGCGGCGACCGTTACCGCCGGCCAGGAGAGCGGCAGGACGCTGTTGCGAAAGCAATTCTCGGAGAAGATCTCGCCGAAGCTCGGCGCGATGACGCAGCGGAAGCCATGGTCGGCCAGCGCCCACACCGCCTGCTCGCGCGACGAGCCGCAGCCGAAGCTGGCGCCCGCGATCAGGATTTGCGCGCCCGCCGCGCCCTTTCGGTTCAGCACGAAGTCCTCGCGCCGCAGGCCGTCGGGCGTGAAGCGCCTGTCGGCGAACAGGTGCTGGCCCATGCCGGCGCGGCCGAGCAGGAGCAGGAAGCGCGCGGGGAAGATCACGTCGGTGTCGATGTTGTCCTCCATCAGCGCGACGGCCGTGGAGGTGAGGCGCACGAAGGGCTGCATGGGCTAGCGGGCCATCTCGCGCACGTCGAACAGCCGGCCCATCACCGCCGCCGCCGCCGCCATGGCCGGGCTCATCAGGTGGGTGCGGCCGTCCACGCCCTGGCGCCCCTCGAAGTTGCGGTTCGAGGTCGAGGCGCAGCGTTCGCCCGGCTTCAGCCGATCGTCGTTCATGGCGACGCACATGGAGCATCCGGCGTCGCGCCACTCGAAACCGGCGTCCCGGAACACGGCGTCCAGGCCCTCTAGCTCGGCCTGGCGCTTCACCGCCATCGATCCTGGCACCACCATGGCCGAGACGCGGCCGTGCACCTGGCGCCCGGCGACAACGGAGGCCGCATCGCGCAGGTCCTCGATCCTGCCGTTGGTGCACGAGCCTATGAACACCCGGTCGATCTGGATCCCGTCCAGCGGGGCGCCGGGGATGAGCGCCATGTAGCTGAGCGACTGCTCCATGCGCGCCCGTCGGCCCGGATCGCGCTCCTGCTGCGGATCGGGCACCGCGCCGGTGATGGGGCCGGCGTGTTCGGGCGTGGTGCCCCAGCTCACGAAGGGCGCCACGGTGCTGGCGTCGAGCCTCAGCTCCCGGTCGAACACGGCGCCCGGGTCGGAACGCAGGGTGCGCCAGTAGGCGAGCGCCCGCGTCCACATCTCGCCCGTGGGCGCCATGGGACGACCCTCCAGATAGTCGAAGGTGACCGGGTCGGGGGCGATCAGGCCGACGCGGGCCCCCGCCTCGATGGTCATGTTGCAGAGGGTCATCCGGGCGGACATGGACATGGCGTCCACCGTGCTCCCGGCGTACTCGACCGCATGGCCGGCCGCGCCGTTGGCCCCGATCTCCCCGATCAGGGCCAGGGCCAGGTCCTTGGACGTGACCGAGGGGCCGGGCGCACCGTCGATGCGGACCCGCATCGTCCTGGCGCGGCGCTGGCGCAGGCACTGGGTGGCCAGCACCGTCTCGCAGTCGCTCGCCCCGATGCCGAAGGCCAGGGCGCCGAACGCGCCGTGGGTCGAGGTGTGGCTGTCGCCGCAGACCAGCGTGGCGCCGGGCAGGGTGAAGCCCAGTTCCGGCCCGATGACGTGGACGATCCCCTGTCCCCCGCTCTCCAGCGGGATGTAGGGGATGGCGAAGGTGCGGGCGTTCTCCTCCAGCTTCGCCACCTGGGCGCGGGCCAGCGGGTCGGCGATCCTCGCGCCGCGGCCGCGGGTCGGCACCGCGTGGTCGGCCACCGCCAGGTTCGACGCGGTCCGCCAGGGGCGGCGGCCCCGCTCGGCCAGCGTGTCGAACGCCGCCGGGCTGCTGACCTCCTGCACGAGATGCCGGTCGATGTAGATCAAGGCGCTGCCGGCGTTTTCGGACACCAGGTGAGAGGTCCAGAGCTTGGCGTAGAGGGTGAGCGCCGTCATGGGCGGGTGAGGCGCATCCGTCGCGCGCCGCTACTCGGCCGCCATGGGCAGATGCGCGGGATCGAAGCCCATGTCGAACCTGGACGGGTCGCCGCGTTCGACGCGCAGGGCGTGCCTGAGCGCCTGGGTCGCGGGCTCGTCCACGCCGCGGTCGTCGGCGATGACCACGCCGTAGTCCCGCCGCGCCTGGTCGCGCGACACCAGATCGTAGCGGACGTCCCGCGCCACCTCCGCAGGCGGCCGCTGCAGGGGATCGCCCCAGCCGCCCGATCCGGCCGTGCGGTAGATGATCCGATCGCCCGCCTGCACCTTGAACTTGTCGATCTTGGAGGGAATGCGCTCCAGCTCGGTGGCGTCCTTGCGCACGATCCACTTGGACGAGGTCCCGCCATGCAGGCCGCCGTTGACGCCCCAGGGGGGCACGACCTCGCGGTCGTCGTGGATGGAGATCTCGCCGGGCTCCAGCAGGACGTAGATCTTCTCGATGCCGCAGCCGCCCCTGTGCAGGCCGGCCCCGCCGCTGTCCTTGACCGGACGGTAGCTCTCGACCCGCACGGGATAGTAGTTCTCGATGTATTCGATGGGGGTGGCGCTGAACAGCGGCCACCAGGCGTGGCCGTCCAGCCCGTCGCCCCGGGGGCGTCCCGGCACGCCTCCGAACAGCAGCTCCAGCATCTGGAATGGCTTGCCGCCCTTCTCGCCGTTATAGATGAAGTGCGGGCTGGTCCCATAGCCGGCCGCCATCGACAGGTGCGGCGCGCGCTGGCCCAGCGCCCCGGCCTGGCAGTCGAAAAAGCGGGTATGCACGTTCAGCCGGTTGCCCAGCGCCGCGGGGAAGCGGGGATTGAGCAGGCTCCCCTCGGGCAAAACGATCTCGAACAGGTCGTAGAAGCCTTCGTTGAACAGGATCGTGGGATCGAAGGCCATGATCATGTAGATGCCGAAGAACAGCTTGCACAGTCCCTCATGGATATGGAAGTTGATGGGGCCGGGCGCCTGGTCGTCCGTCCCTGTCCAGTCGAACACCGCCATGTTGTCGCGGCGGTAGATGGACAGGGTCATCCTGAACGGGCCGTTGCCGCAGCCGTCGTCATCGACGTAGTCGGTGAAGGTGACCGCCTCCTCCGGAATATACTTGAAGATCAGCGTCTGCATGGCGTTGCGCGTGCGATCGAGCAGCAGGTCGCAGGCAGCGGCGTAGACGTCCGCGCCGAAGCGTTCGCACAGTTCGCTCACCCGCTTGGCGGCCGTCCGGCAGCCCGCGATCAGCGCCGACAGGTCCGACCGGTTCATGTCGGGCGTGCGGGTGTTGTTCAGCATAATGTCGAGCACGCCCTGGTTCAGGACGCCTGCGGCGTAGATCTTCACCGGTGGGATGCGCAGCCCCTCCTCCCAGATGGTCCGGGCGTCGGTAGGCATGGAGCCGGGGGTGGTCCCTCCCACATCGATCATGTGGCCGAACATGGAGGAGAAGCCGACCAGCTCGCCCTGGTGGAAGATGGGCGCCAGCACGCACCAGTCGTTGTTGTGGGAGATCGACCCCTTGGAGATGTAGGGGTCGTTCCAGACGAAGACGTCGCCCACCGCCAGGTCGCCGCCGTAAAGCTCCAGCACGCCTGGAATGTAGGAGCCGAACTGGCCGACGATCATCCGGCCCTGCGGGTCGCAGATCATCGGATAGGCGTCGTGCTGCTCGCGGATCACCGGCGAGAGCGAGATGCGCCGCACCACCTCGTCCATCTCGGAGCGGGCGTTCGTAAGCGCGTTCTCGATCAGGTCCAAGGTGATGGGATCGAGCGCGGGGCGGGGGCCTTCGGCTTGGCTCATGGGCGCGCCTCTGCTGTCATTCCGGGCTCTTGGAGTCCGGCCAGATCAGGATGTTTCCAAGATCGTCCACCTCGGCCCAGTGCCGGGGCAGCAGCACGGTGGTGGTGTCATACTGGCGGATGATCGCAGGTCCCTGGATGCAGACGTTCTCCGGCAGGCGGTTGCGGTCGTAATGGGGTGTGTCGGTCCAGCCGCCGTTGAAATAGGCCGGCCGGGTCTCCAGGACTGCGTCTTCAAGGGTCCCGCGGCCGGCGTCGGCGTCCGCGCGGGCATGCACCGGGGGCGTCGCGCCCGAGGCGACGACCCGCAGGGCGACCAGCTCCACCCCGACGTGCAGGCGTACGCCGTAGAGGCGTTCGTGGACGTCGTGGAAGCGGGCCACGGTCTCGGTCAGGTCGCCGCTGCCGGCCAGGGACGGCCCGGTGTCGACGGGCACTTCGAAGCCCTGCTGCTCGTAGCGCATGTCCACCGCATAGCTCAGGCGTCGGTCGCCCTCGGCGATCTCCTGGGCGTCCAGCCACGCTGTGGCCTGGGCGGTCAGATCTTCGAAACGGTGTTTGAGGTCCTGCGGGGCGATCGCGCTGACCGAGCGTATGAAGGTGCGGACGAACTCGTTCTTGAACTCGGCCTGGACGAACCCCAGGGCCGACAGCACGCCCGGGTTCTTGGGCACGACGACGGGATAGCAGCCGAGCAGGGCGGCGACGGCGTTGCCGTGCAGGGGACCTGCGCCGCCAAATGCGACCATGCCAAAATCCCGCGGATCGAACCCGCGCTGGACTGTGATGACGCGTAACGCCCCCAGCATCACCTCGTCGGCGATCTGCAGGACCCCGTGCGCCGCCTCTTCCACGCTGAGGCCCAGGCTTTCCGCGACACCGGCCATGGCGCGCCGCGCCGCCTCCACGTCCAGCCTCATGCTTCCGCCGAGCAGCAGGGGCGGCAGATAGCCCAGCACCGCGTTGGCGTCGCTGACCGTGGGCTCGATCCCGCCGCGGGAATAGCAGGCGGGTCCGGGGACCGCCCCGGCGCTTCGCGGGCCGACCTTCAGCGAGCGGGTGAGCTCAGACACCTCCGCAATCGAGCCGCCGCCGGCGCCGACGCTCCTCACGTCCAGGGCCGGCGCCTTGGCCGGGAAGTAGCCCACCTCCGTGGAGCGCGAGATCGTGGGCTCGCCGTCGATGATCACCGAAACGTCGGTGGAGGTGCCCCCCATGTCGAAGGCGATCAGCCGGCCGCGTCCGGTGGCCCGCGCGATCATGGCCGTGGAGATCACGCCGCCCGCGGGTCCGGACAGGACCGTGTGCACTGGCCGCTCCGAGGCCGCCTGGGCGCTCATCAGGCCGCCGTCGGAGCGCACGATGTGCAGCCGGCTGTCGATGCCCGCGGTGTGCAGCCGATCCTCCACCCGCGACAGGTAGCGGCGCATGATCGGGCGCACATAGTCGTTCATCACCGTGGTGATGGCCCGATCGTACTCCCGAAATTCCGGCAGGATGTCGGAGGACAGCGACACCGGCAGGTCAGGAAAGCGTCGGCTGACGACCTGCTTTAAAGCCTGCTCGTGCTCAGGGTTGGCGTACGCGTGCATGAGGCAGATGGTCAGCGCCTCTATGCCCGAGGCGCAGAGCTCGTCGATGGTGGCCGTGGCGGCGTCCAGGTCCAGCGGCTCGACCACCTCGCCCCGGGCGTCGATGCGCCCGCGGATCGGGCGGGTGTCGTCGAGCGATGCGAGCGGCGCCGGCTTGTCCATCACGATCCAGCCGAACAGCGGGCCGGGCGTCCAGGCCTTGGCCAAGTGCAGGGTGTACTCGAAGCCCGTGGTGACCAGCAGCCCCACCCGCGCGCCCTTGCCTTCCAGCACCGCATTGGTGGCGACCGTGGTGCCGTGCAGGATCAGCGCGATCTGCGACGGCGCGACTTTGGCGAGACCGGATATGAGTTCGATGCCGGCCAGTATTCCGACCGACTGGTCATGGGGTGTAGACGGCGTCTTCGCCTGATAGCTGCGCCCGGTTTCGTCGTCGTAAAGCAGAAGATCTGTGAAGGTGCCGCCGACGTCGATGCCGAGCCTCATAGCGCAGTCCGATCATCTCGTCATCTCGCGTAGGCGTCGTCTTGAGCCTAGCCGATGGCTTGTGGCGCGGGTGAAATCCGGAGGCGCCCGCAGAGCGGACGTGGAGCCCAAGCCTGTCGTGGACTACCGGCGCCCGGCTACATTGCAGCGTCCGCCTAATCCCATTCAGCCCTCGCTCGAGACGATCTGCTGGCGCACACGACCTCATGGATGGACCGCATGGATGATGGCTCCAGTCTTCCTGCCGCGTGGCCCAGGTCAGGCTAACGTGTCAACTCGGCGGTGACGGTACGGGCCAGTGCAATCGACGGCTCGCTCAGCACCAAGTAAACATAGCGCCTTTCGACGTCTCGAAGGACGGCGTTCACCTCGTCCCCTTTCGCCTCAAGGCTATCAAACATGGCAGCCTGCACGAGGTTACACTCGTTCTGGATGACGGCGGCGAAGAGCTGGTGCTTGACGGAAAGTAGCTGCATAGCGTGCCCGTGGAGCCGCCGACGCCAACTGCGATCGCCGACATGGAAGCTGCGGCGAAACTCTCCTTGAGGAAGGTGTCGCGCGCCACCTCCAGGATCCATTAGCGTCGCATGTCACGGGACCGGGTCTTCAAAAGACATCCATTCTATAAAGCACGTCGTCAAGCTGCCCGAGGCCAAGCGCGGCTTTGTCCTCTTGCCCCGCCGCTGGGTGGTCGGCGCCCGTTCGCTTGGGCGACCCGCTTCCGAAGGCTCGTCAACGATTATGAGCGATACGCCCAAACACTCGCCGGACTTCACGTGATCGCATTCGCATGCCTTATCATCAAACACGCTGCTCTACTCACCCCGGCTTTATGACAGCCCCTAGGCTGAAGCGATCGCCCTGTGAAGGAGGGCGGCCGGATTGACGCCGGACATCCATGCCCTAGGGTTTCCGCCATGACCGGACGAAGCTGGACGAGACGAGGCTGGCTGGCGAAGACCGCCGCCGCCACGTTCGCCGGCTTGGCGACGCCGCTATACGCTAAGGAGCCCTGGCGGGCGTTGCCCCGTGCGGCCGCCCTGCCGACGCCCGCGGCCTCCGGCTACGCGCCTCACGACGGGGCGCAGATCTATTACGCCGTCTACGGGACGGGGACGCCCGTCGTCCTGCTCCACGGCGGCCTAGCCAACGGCCGTTACTGGGGCGATCAGGTTCCGGCCCTGGTCAGGGCGGGCTATCAGGTGATCTTGATCGACAGCCGCGGGCACGGGCGCAGCACCCGCGATGCGCGGCCCTTCACCTACGAGCTGATGGCGTCGGACGTGGTCGCGGTCATGGATCGGCTGGCGATCCCACAAGCCGCGGTGGTGGGCTGGAGTGACGGCGCGATCATCGGCCTGGTAATGGCCATGAAGTCGCCCGAACGGGTGAGCCGCGTCTTCGCCTTCGCCGCCAACATGGACCCTAGCGGCGTCAAACCCGACACCGAGACCAATCCCACCTTCGCCCGCTTCGAGGGCGATGCGGCCCGGGCCTACGCCGCCCAGTCGCCGACGCCGGACGGGTTTCCCGCCTTCCACGCCGCGATCAGTAAGATGTGGGACACCGAGCCCAACTACACCGCCGCCGATCTCGCCCGCATTCATCTGCCCGTGGCGATCGCGGACGGGGACCACGACGAGGCCATCAAGCGCGCCCACACAGAGTATCTCGCCCGCAGCATCCCAGGTGCCGAGCTGGTGATCCTGCCCGGTGTCAGCCACTTCGCCATGCTGCAGAACCCCGCCGAGTTCAATGCGGCCGTGCTGGCCTTCCTGCGCCGGGGTGCGGCGCGCCCTCCTGAGCCGGGCCGGCGTCAGGCGGCGGCCGGCTTCTCCCGGACCAGGCGGTAGAAGGTCGACAGGATCTGGCGGCCGGCCCTGAGGCTGCCCTGCAGGCTGCCCGAGACGTTGGACTGGCCGCCGATGCGCCGGCGGTTGTCGACCGGGACCTCCAGGATGCGCAGGCCCGCACGCGCGGCGCGGAGCTGCATCTCCAGGTTCCAGCCGTAGGTCATCTCGCGCAGGCCCAGCGCGAGCAGCGTGTCGCGCCGGATCACCCGGAAGGCGCACATGTCGGTGTAGCCCACCCCGTAGAGCAGCCGGATGGCCGCCCCGATCGTCAGGCCCGCCGCGATCTGGTGGATCGACATGCTGCCGGGCTCGCGCCGGCCGCGCCCGCGCGCGCCGATGGCGCAGTCGCAGGCGCCCGAACGGGTCGGGTCGGGCCGGCGTGTAAGGCCCTTCGGGTCGTCCGCCCCGTCCCCGTCCATGAAGACGATGTACGGAGCGTCCGACGCCATGGCCCCGGCCAGGCAAGCCCGGCCATAGCCCTTGCCGGCCTGCAGCACCGTGGCCCCAGCGGCCGTAGCCAGCTGGCCCGTACCGTCCTTGCTGCCGCCGTCGGCGACGAAGATGGTGTCGACGCCCAGGGTGCGGAGTTCGGCGACCACGGCGGCTATGGACTCGGCCTCGTTCAGGGTGGGGATGACGACGGCGACATCCTGCATCATCCAACCTCCGACAGGCTCTCGCCCATCCGGCGGCTGAGCTCGCCGTCCTTCAGCATGCGCAGCCACAGGGCGCGGGTGTGCTCGGCCGCATTGGGGATCAGCCCCGTCTCACCGGGCTCGGGCCGCAACAGCTCCCGGTGGAGGCGGCGCAGGCCGGCCACGTCGTCGACGTCGTACCAGCTCGGCAGCACCTGTACCGGCAGGCCGATCTCAGCGGCGCGCTCCAGGGTCTGGCCGAACACCCGCTCGGTGCTCCAGTCGATGTCCTCGAACAGCCGACGATGCGCCCGCTTCAGCCCCAGCACGTAATAGCCTCCGTCCTCGGCCGGCCCGATCACCGCGCGGTCGCCGGGCGCCGCCAGGGCCACGGCCAGCTCGACCAGAAGGGCGGTGGGCAGGGTCGGGCTGTCGGCGTTCAGCACGCAGGCGCTGGCGTGGCCCCGCGCCAGCAGGGTCTCAACCGTGGCGGACAGGCACTTGCCGAAATGCCCCAGCCACGCCTCGACCAGACCCACCTCGGCGCCCAGGTGCTCGCGGAAGAAGGGCTCCGACCCCGGCGGCCCGAAGGCCATATAGGGGGCGATGGGGGTCCTCGCGGCGGCCCGGCCGATGTTGTCGGCGATGTCCTTCAGGAAGGTGGTGTTCAGCTCGGCCGCCTCCTCCGGGGTCAGGGGCGGCGTCAACCGGGTCTTGGTGCGGCCGGGCGAGGAGGCCTTGGCCATCACCGCGATCGCACAGGGAGCGAGCTGTGGGGACTGCATCGGCTACAGGCATAGGAAGCGCCGGGGGCGCCGGTCAAGCCGCCCCGCCGGGCTGTTCCTTGCGATGAGCTGCGATGACTTTCGCGAACGCCGTGCAGGCGGCGGCGGCATGAACTGACGGCATGTTCAACGCTCCGCTGAAGGGTTATCCTGGCGGGGCCATGGCCTCCATCCCCGTCGTCCTGCTCGCGGCTCTGGGGGCTATCCTCTATCTGTCCTTCGCCGGCCTGGGCCTCGCGCGCTGGCTACGGCCGGCCTGGGCGCCGGCCGCCAGCATCGCGCCGGCCCTGACGTGGGGCGTGTCCAGCGCGATCAGCTTCCCGCTGCAGGCGCTGTTCGGGTTCAGCCGGTTTTCCACGGCCTTGCTCCTGGGGCTGGCCCTGGCGGGGAGCCTCGTGCTCCTGCGCCGCAGCCAGCCGGAGCACGCCGGGGCGGACCAAGAGGAGACGAGGCTGCCGATCTGGGCCTTCGCCCTGGCCGCTGCGATCGCCCTGATCCCCCTGGCGGCGCTGCTGCCCAAGTCTGCGGCCAGCGGCGTCATCATCGGCACGGCGTCGTCGGACCATTCCAAGATCGCCATGGTCGACGAGATGACGCGGCTCGGCCTGCCGGTAGGCAATCCCTTCTTCGGCGCCTTCGGCGCGCGCTCGTCGCTGTCCTACTACTACCTGTGGCACTTCAGTGCGGCGCAACTGTCGATCCTGGCCCGCATCTCGGGGTGGGAGGCCGACGCGGCGATGACCGGCGCGACCGCCTATGCTTCGATCCTGCTGATGATGGGGCTGGCCTGCCGCCTCTGCGGCGCGTCACAGCCCGGCGGGCCCAAGCCTGGGGGTAGGGGCGTCGCGGCGCGGCCCGCGGCGGCGATCGTGTGGGTGGGGCTGCTCAGCCGGACCGGCAGGCTCGGGCCAGCGCTGATGCGCCTGTTCGGCGACGCGACCATACGCCGGGTGATCACCCAGGCGTACGCCGGCCTGGCGGGATGGGCGACCCAGGCGAGCTGGGTGCCCCAGCACCTCGCGTCGGCCTGCTGCGTGGTCCTGGCCG
>CAXUEN010000003.1:0-4941 GCA_964249945.1 uncultured Caulobacteraceae bacterium
GGCCGCGATCCAGGCCATGCTGAACGGGCCGCTCAGCACCACCGGCACGCCCGCTCCGTTGAAGCCGGCGATCGTCTCCGCCGCGCTTGTCTCGAGGACGACGTCTTCGGGCCGCCGAAGATAGCCGACCTCCTTCACCACCACGCCGTCCCGATCCAGAAACAGCGCCGGACGGCCGTCGAAGCGGCGAGTGGCCGGCGACATCCAGCACCCGGCCCCCCCGGCCCAATCGGCCCCGGAGGTCATCACGCCTCCCGACGCCGCAGGGCCTCGCAAGCCCGTATCGTGCGGCGCAACCTGACATAGGCGATCAGCAGGCGCAGGCGGTGGGAAAGGACCGACGGGGCAGAGACAGGCTGTGAGGGCGCCCCCGCCTCGATGCGGCGGGACATGATCAGCTCGATCAGGGCCACCCGCCGGGACTGCAGCCGCAGCAGGGCGCCCTGGAGCACCGCGGGGCTCACATCGCCCATGTGGCGGCCTCGCGCTCGCGCGCCGCAATCGCCTCGTCCTGGTTCCAGTGGCTGACGCCGGTCAGCATCCTGACGCCGGTGCGCAGCGGCTGCGACTGCGCCGCCTCGCCGGGCGATCCGGGCCGGCGGTCCATCGCCGCCAGCACGTCCTCGACCGTGATCGCCGCCATGCACTCCACGCTCGCGCACCCGTTCACCAAGCGGGCGGCGTACTGGACGCAGGGCGAGCAGTTCAGCATTTGAGTCACCACCCGGTTCGCCCGCCCGAACGGCGCATAGCGGCGCACCGGGCTGGAGCCGAAGATGGAGAGCACCGGGGTGGTCAATGAGCAGAGATGCGCGGTGCCCCCGTCGGAGCCCACCACCAAGTCCAGCTCGTCGACGGCGGCGGACAGGGCCGCGAAGTCGGCGCTTCCCATGATCAGGCGGTCGGGCGGTAGGTCCGCCGCCCCGATCAGGATGCGGGCGAGGGCCACCTCGGACGGGCCGCAGACCACATAGGTTTCCATGCCGCGACGCTCCAGGGCGTGGGCCAGCTCGATCCAGCGCACCAGCGGCCAGATGTTGGTGTAGAAGCCGGAGCCGATGGACAGGCCCACCCGCCGTGGCGCCCCCCCCGCCTTGGCGGCCGCACTGGCGCCACCGTCCGGAAAGAAGTGCGCGTCGATGTCGTAGGGCGGCGCGAACGCCCGCGCGACGCCGTAGTCGAGCAGGCTCTGGTGCGTCCCGTGATCCTCCACGCACATGGCGTGGCGGCGTGTGCGCAGGTCCGCCCAGAGCGGCGTCATCACCCCATCGCGGCGCAGGAAGGCCACAGCGTCGTAAGTGGCGAGATCGGGGGCGGCGACGTCCGGCGAATTGGCCTTGGCCAAGTGCGGCAGGTCCAGCGTGCGCACCTGCAGCGCGGGAAACAGCCATTTCGCCAACGCGCGCGACCGGCTTGAGACGAATAGGTGGAGGTCAGGATGCGCCGCCGCCAGGGCCCGGATGGCGGCCGAGGCCAGGACGAGGTCGCCCAGATGGTCGGGCTTGACCACCGCCAGCCTCAAAGGTCCGCCTCCAGCCGGTCGAGCATCTCGCGCTCCAGCACATGGGCGTGCAGGACCGCCGCATGCAGGCGCCGCAGCCAGGCCTCACGCGGCGAGGCCGGAGCGCCGGCCTGGCGCACCCACAGCTCCAGCCATAACCGCCGCAGCAGGCGCAGATAGGCCAGGGACTGGCCCGCCGGCGCCCGGGCATCGTCGCGCTCCAGTTCGAAGGCCCGTTTGGGGAAGGCCTCGACCCCGGGCTGGAACCGCGACTGCATAGGCGCGCCGCCGTCGAAGGGGCCGGTCACCAAGGCCATGAGCCGCCGCCTGCGTCCGAACGGCCAAGCCCTCGCAGGCGGCGTCCCGGCCTGCATCTGCTCGCTCATGGCGCCTGCACCACGTCACGCCAGCCCACCTGGAAGCTCTCCAGGCTAAACTGTTCGGCCGCACGCCGCCGGGCGCGGTTTCCGAAATCCTCCCGCTCCCTGACGCTCATCGCCGCGATCCGCCTGAGTTCCCAGGCCAGAGCGACATGGTCGTCGGGATCGCAATAGGTAACCAGATCTCCCCCCACTTCAGGGCTGGCGCCGGTGATGGAGGCCACAGCGGGCACGCCGTGCAGCAACGCTTCCAGCAACGGCACGCCAAAGCCTTCCAGGTAGGACGGGTAGAGAAAACCCGTCGCCCCTTCGTAGACGCCCGCGATCTCAGCATCGTCCACGAAGCCATGGAAGACCACCCCAGGCGTGGCGCCCCCCGCCTTCAGCGCCAGTTCGGCATGATGTCCGTGACCGCCGACGACGAGAAGGTCATAGCCTTGCGCCGCCAGGCCCGAGAGGCGGAAGGCCTCGATGGCGCCGCGCACGTTCTTGCGCACCTCCAGGCTGCCGACGAACAGGAAGTAGGGCCGAGGCGCCTGGAGCGGCCCGCTGCCCGGATGGACGTGGTCGGGCACGAACAGGGGGATGATCCGGATCGATCGGCGCGGATAGCCATAGTTCGCGTGGTAAGTATGGGCGCTATTGTGGCTGACCGACACCAGCTGGGGGCCGACCCGGGCTATGCTGGCGAAGGCGAGGTCGTAGAGCGTGGCCACCTCGGCCCGGTGCCAGGCGGGCGTGGTCACCGGCGATAGGTCGTGCACCAGGACCACGTCGCGTTCGGACAGCTCGCAAAAGAGCACATAGAGCGGGTCGAGGAACACGCACCGGGCGTCTTGCGCGGCGTCTGTCGATACTGTGAGCGCCGGGCGTCGGTCCGCTTCGCCGGGACGGGCCAGCAGATCTTCGAGCCTGCGGGAAAGCCGCTCGACGGCTTCCTTCTGCGGCGGGTGCGCGAACACCTCCCCCATGTACTGGTAGGAAGGCTGAAGCTCAGTCAGGGCGTCGGCCACCGCGCGGCAGATGTGGAATGCGGCGGTGCGATTCACCAGCATAGGGCTGAGATCGAGCGTCACCCCCATAGCTCAGCCGACCTCCAGCCCATCGAAGAAGCCCAGGAGAGCGGCGGCGACCGCCGGGCGGCCGCAGAACGCCTGCGCGTGGCGGCGCGCCTCCTCCATGACCCGACGGCGCGTCTCAGCAGACATGCCGGTGAAACGGCCAAGGGCCCGCACCAAGCTCCCCCTGTCCGGCAGGCCCCAGGAGGAGGCGTGCGGATAGATCAGCGAATTGCCGGCCAGGCCGACGTGCCGCAGCGTGGTCTCCACCTGCAAGGGATAGCCGGCGGGCAGCAAATCGGCGAAGCTGGAATGACGCGGCGCGATCACCGGCCGCTCCAGGATGAGCGCCTCGACCACAGGGCCGCCGAAGCCCTCGCCATAGGCGGCCGTGACGTAGCCGTCGCTCAGGCGATAAAGTTCGCGCAGATCGGCCACATCCAGGTCTTCGAAGGTGTAGGCGATGCGTACACGGTCGCCGGCGCGGAAGCCCGCATGCGCCAGCCATTCGGACATATCCGGAGCGCCCTGCCCGTCCAGCCTGTGATTGTGGATGGGCCGGAGCTTGAGCATGAGCAGCCCCTCCCCTCCGCCGTCGACATGATCGCGCCATTCCGACAGCAGGATGGGCAGGCCCTTGCGAGGCGCCATGGAGGAGACGCTGAGCCACAGCGGCGCTCCAACCTCCGCGACGGCGGCGGCGGCCATTGCGCGAGGCGCCTCGCTGTACCGGTCGATGTAGCTCAGGGAGACATGCGCCAGACGTTCGGGCTGGGACGCGGGCTGGAGGTCGAAGTCGAACGGCCAGGCTATGAGAGGAACGGGGTCCATCCAGCCGCAGCGCTTCAGGAACGCCTGCTGGTAGGTCGTCTTCGCCCAGTTGAAGTCCATGGCGGCGATCAGTTCCGGCCAGTTCAACCCGTAGGCGATCGCGTCGGTCTCCCAGGAGAACAGTCCGATGTTCACCGCGCCCGGAAAGTAGGCGTAGCCTTCCGGAGACGTGTTGTTCACGACGCTGACCTGGCGGCCCGTGTCTGCGCACAGCTCTGCGATAGCCTTGTCCGTGACCAGATCGCCCGGGAACACCTCCCCGTTATCCCTGGGATTGGGATGGAGATCGACGCCCAGGACCTCGTAGTCCGGCGGCAGCAGCGCGGCCAGGGCTCGGGTCTCGTAAGCATAGCCCATGGTGCTGCACAGGTCTCCCCGGAACACCACCGTACGGCGCTGAGGCCGCCGGCGGCCTGGTAGGGTGAAGCCGATCCGATCGGCGGTTGCCGTCACTGGGCACTCGGCGCATTCACGATCGGACTCGCGACCCCCGGTCCCAACACTCGCCCTCTAGTTCTTTCCGCAATGCAACATATCATGGAGTAACGGCGGCGCATGACGGAAGCAAGGGCGCTCGTCTCCAGGCGGGAGCGTCACAACGTCTGGTGCGCCGTCCCAACCGGCTGCTTGGTTTGCAGGCCCGGTCTGCCCGTGCCCGCATGTGGACTTGGCGGCCCCGTGAGGCGGGCGCCTGCCGCTTGGGAGCCGTCGGCGGTACGGTCGCCCGTGCTCGAGTCTAGTGGCCCGGCAGGGTGTAGCCCATCACGTTGCCGCTGGTGGCCGCAGGCGCCGTGTCCGCGCCGCCATAAGGCGTGAACGGGATGGGCTGAGGCGAGCCAGAGTAGGTCGCGCCGTAGGACGCTTGGCGGGATTCCTCCGCAGGCGCCTCCTCGGAGCGTCTCACATAAGGGTCGCTTGCCGTTAAGCCGAAGCCTGGGGCCGAACGCGCGGCCTGCCGAGCCGCCTGGTCCTGAGCCGCCATCATCTGGGCGGCGTCCGCCTGGGCCTGGGCCACCAGCTGGTTGGCGGCGAGGCGTCCCGCCGTCGCGCCGCGTGTCGACTCGGCCAGTAGGGTGCGCGTCTGGCTGAGCGTGACGCTGGCCTGGTCTGCGACCCTGATCGTCAACGCGCTGACACCCAGCGCTGCAAGGGCGAAGGCCAAGCCCAACGC
>CAXUEN010000003.1:4951-14696 GCA_964249945.1 uncultured Caulobacteraceae bacterium
CGCCTGCCCCGGCGTCGGCAGTCTCGGCCGCATGAACCGCAGGTCGGTGAACGGGACCCGGCTTTGGGACCGCACCGGGCGTCGGGAGCGCCGGGACGACCTGCGTCGCCTGACCCGTTTCGGTTCGGCGGCCGGCTCCTCCATGACAGGCTCCGTGGGCTTGTCCGTCACATCGCACCTCTGAACGCGCCGACCTTCGGGCGAGCGCAGCTAGACTACCCCGTGCAGGCCCGTTGGCTAGCCCGCCCCGCGTGCACAGGCGCATTCGGAGCCGGAGCCTGAGCGTTGGTCGCAGCAGCCCGGCTCACCGTCCCGCGTTGTCCCGGCTCCAAACGATGTGCTAGGCGGTCATTTGTTAGCTTGCGTGACGAGGCGGATGACGAAAACGTCGGAACGTGAGCCCCGGGCGCCGGAAACCGCGGAGGATCGGCTCGCCGGCTGGGCCGAGTCGCAATTCACCGCGTGGCGCGGTACAAACCCCCTCGACCCCCAGGCCTTGCGCGCCCAGCTGGAGCGCGTCGAAGCCGCATCCGCAAGCATATTCCTGTTCGATTTCGCCGCGGGCGCAGTCAGCCTGCGCCACAAGACCAGGTCCTGGCAAGACGTAGCGGAGCCCGAACTCCTGCGCCGCGCCAGACACTATCTCGCCCTTTTCCGCGAGGTGGTGGCGGCCTTCGGGCTTCAGGCGTGTTTCCCCCTGGCGATCGACGTTGACGACCACCCGCTGCACGAGTCGGGCGTGCCGCTCCTGGCGTTCCAGAAGCGTTCGGGCTCGCCGCTCATCCTGCTGCCCGACATCGACCTTCTGTCCGGCGACTATTTCGTGGCGTCCGAGTACGACGATCCCTACGCCTTCGAGGACAAGGCCGACGCGGCGATCTTCGTGGGGGCGACCACGGGAGGCAACCTCACCCGCGAGACGGTCGAAGCCCTGTCGATGCCGCGCCTCAGGTCGGCGGTCTTCTTCCGTGAGGTCGCGGACGTCACCTTCCGGCTGCCCAAGATCGTGCAGTTCGACAGCGATGACACCGTGGCCATGGTCCGCGCGCTGGATGTTGGGGGCGCCCCGGCCAGCTGGAAGGAACAGTTCGGCTACAGGTACCTGCTCTCCATGGACGGTAATGGCGCGACGTGTTCCAGGGTGGCGATCGCCCTGAGGAGCCATTCCGTCCTTATCAAGTACGCTTCAGATTTCGAGCTGTTCTACTTCGCGGGCCTCGCTGCGGGTAAGACCCACCTCGCCGTCGCCAGGGACGAGGACGTCTGCAAGACCCTGGATCGATGTCGTCGCAAGCCCGACCAAGCAGCCGCCATCGCCAGGGCTGGACGCCGGTTCGCCCTGGAACACCTGTCCCGGCTGCCGGTACTCGCCTATGTGGCGCATCTGCTCGAGGCTTACGGCCGCGTGGTCGTCGAATCGACGAGCCAGGGCCCTGTCGGCGTCCGCCGGTCGCGAGCGATCCTGGACATGTACGGACACATCCAGAACGTCGGCGATGTCCGTTCCGAACTGGGGGGCTGGCTGGGCTCGCTGGACGACGGTCACGCCATAGAGGGCTTCGCGCTTGAGCCGGGCCTCGGCGTCGACCCTTCCGACGTCTGCTACCAGGCGGTGCTGCCGAATGGAGGCCTGTCCGCTCGCTGTTCCGGATACGAGTTCTGCGGCAGCCGGGGCCTGAACCAGCCTCTCGAGGGGGTGGTCGTCGCCTTGGAAGGGGCGGCCGCGCTGGACTATGAACTCACCTACCTTGTCGCGTTCTCGGACGGGTCCATGATGGGACCGGCGTCCTCGGGCGCGGTGTGCCGATCATCTCGCGGCGCCGCTATGATCGGCCTGCAGTTGAGAGTCAGGCCCCGC
Source organism: uncultured Caulobacteraceae bacterium (assembly GCA_964249945.1). GTDB lineage: Bacteria > Pseudomonadota > Alphaproteobacteria > Caulobacterales > Caulobacteraceae > CAHJWH01. Next base: position 6,810 of record CAXUEN010000003.1, read on the forward strand.
GAGGGCGGGCTCAGGATCGCCTGAAGCGCTGCGGACGGGCCAGAGCCCGTCCGCTTGACACCGTCAGTTCAAGGCGCCCTTCAGCCCCTCGCCGGGCCGGAACTTGACGGTCTTGGAGGCTGGGCGCTTCACCTGCTCGCCTGTGCGCGGATTGCGGGCCATTCCCTCGGGGCGCTCCACGGGAACGAAGTTGCCGAAACCTACGATGCGGACTTCCGTGCTCTCCTTGATGGCGTCGGTGATGGCGCCGAGCACGGCGTCCAGCGCGTCCTTGGCTTGGTTCTTGTTGAGGCCGGACTTGTCTGCGACAGCCGCTATGAGTTCGGCTTTTGTCATCGAGGGTCTCCCACGGACGCGTTGAGCGGGGCCGTTCGGCCTCCGCGCGGGTCAGGGATTATGGAGTGATCGAAGCCGACGTCAAAAGAGAAAAGGCGGCGCAGTCGCCTGCGCCGCCTTGCTCCAGGAGTGACCCTCGCCTTGGCAAGGGTCAGTGGGTCATCACCGCCTCGTCGCCGAGGTCATCCACGATGGGGAGCGGCGTGCCGTCCCCGTCATCCTCGTGCCACTCGATCGGCGTGAGCGGACCAGTCAGCGCATAGCTTAGCACCTGGTCGATAGTGGAGACCGGGATGATCTCCAGCTCCCGCTTTACGTTTTCCGGCACCTCGGCCAAGTCCTTCTCGTTCTCCTGCGGGATCAGCACCGTCTTCACGCCTGAGCGCAACGCCGCCAGGAGCTTCTCCTTCAAGCCGCCGATGGCCGTCACCCGACCGCGGAGCGTCACCTCGCCAGTCATGGCCAAGTCCTTGCGGATGGGGACACCCGTAAGCACCGAGACGATGGCCGTGGCCATGGCCGCACCGGCGCTGGGCCCGTCCTTGGGCGTGGCGCCGTCGGGCACGTGGACGTGGACGTCGGTCTTCTCGAACAGGGTCGGCTTAATCCCGAACGCCGGGGCCCGCGCCCGCACGTAGGAATGGGCCGCCGAGATCGACTCCTTCATCACGTCCTTCAGGTTGCCGGTCACGGTCATGCGACCCTTGCCCGGCATCTTGACGGCCTCGATGGTCAGGATGTCGCCGCCGAATTCGGTCCAGGCGAGCCCGGTGACGATGCCCTTCTGGTCCTCCTCGTCGGTCTCGCCGTAGCGGTACTTCTTCACCCCGGCGTAGCGGGCCAGCCGCTCGTCGTCGATGGTGATGGAGGCCACCTTCTCCCGCTCAAGATCGCGGACGGTCTTCCTCGCCAGCTTGCCCAGTTCCCGCTCCAGCGAGCGGACCCCGGCCTCGCGAGTGTAGTAGCGGATGATGTCGCGCACCGCGGCGTCCGGCACGATCCACTCCGCAGGCTTCAGCCCGTGGTCGGTGGCGAGCTTGGGCAGGAGGTGGCGCTTGGCGATCTCCAGCTTCTCGTCCTCGGTGTAGCCGGCGATGCGGATGATCTCCATCCGGTCCATCAGCGGCTCGGGCATGTTCAGGCTGTTGGCTGTGGTGACGAACATCACTTGGCTGAGGTCGTAGTCCACCTCCAGGTAGTGGTCGCCGAACGTGGAGTTCTGTGAGGGGTCCAGCACCTCCAGCAGCGCCGAAGACGGATCGCCCCGCCAGTCGGCGCCCAGCTTGTCGATCTCGTCCAGCAGGAAGAAGGGGTTGGTGGCCTTCACCTTCTTCATCGACTGGATGACCTTGCCGGGCATGGAGCCGATGTAGGTCCGCCGATGGCCCCGGATCTCCGCCTCGTCCCGCACGCCGCCGAGGCTCAGGCGCGCGAACTCACGCCCCGTGGCCTTGGCGATGGAGCGGCCGAGCGAGGTCTTGCCGACGCCCGGAGGCCCGACGAGGCACAGGATGGGCCCCTTCAGGTTGCCTGTGCGCGACTGGACCGCGAGGTACTCCAGGATACGTTCCTTGACCTTCTCCAGGCCGTAGTGGTCCTCGTCCAGGATGCGCTCGGCCTCGACCAGATCGACGGGCTTGGACTTAGACTTGCCCCAGGGGATGGACAGCAGCCAGTCCAGGTAGTTGCGCACCACCGTGGATTCGGCCGACATCGGGCTCATGTTGCGGAGCTTCTTCAGCTCGCCATCGGCCTTGGTGCGGGCCTCCTTGGACAGCTTGGTCTTCTTGATGCGCTTTTCGAGCTCCATCAGCTCGTCGCGCTGGTCGTCCTGCTCGCCCAGCTCGCGCTGGATCGCCTTCATCTGTTCGTTCAGGTAATATTCGCGCTGCGTCTTCTCCATCTGACGCTTGACGCGAGACCTGATCTTCTTCTCGACCTGCAGGACGGAGATTTCGCCCTCCATCAGGCCGTAGACCTTCTCCAGCCGCTTGGCGACGTTGAAGATCTCCAGCAGCGCCTGCTTGTCGGCGATCTTCACCGACAGGTGGGCGGCGATGGAGTCGGCCAGCTTGCCGGGCTCGGCGATCTGGGGGATGGCGGCCAGGGCTTCGGGCGGCACCTTCTTGTTCAGCTTGACGTAATTCTCGAACTGCTCCGCGACGGCGCGGCTCAGCGCCTCGGCCTCCGGCGCGTCCTCGCCGTCCTCGTCGAGCGCTGCGGTCTCGGCCTCGAAGAAGCCTTCGGTGCGGGTGAAGCGCAGCAGAGCAGCGCGCCGCTTGCCCTCCACCAGCACTTTCACGGTGCCGTCGGGGAGCTTCAGCAGTTGCAGGACGGTGGCGACCACGCCGACGTCGTAGATGGCGCCGGGCTCGGGATCGTCGTCGGCGGAGGTCTTCTGGGTGGCGAGCAGGATGGACTTGTCGCCCTTCATCACCTCCTCGAGCGCCTTGACGGACTTCTCGCGGCCGACGAACAGCGGCACCACCATGTGGGGAAACACCACGATGTCGCGCAGGGGCAACACGGGCAGGGTCTGGATCTCAGACATTACGTACTCCTTGACCGGTGCGAACCGCGCACCCGGCCGATCGAGGCCCGCCCCGTCGCCGCGACGATGAGCGCCGGCGGGAGGTGGACTCCGTCCCTACCCGGATGATCCGGCGCAGGGAGTCGGTCCGGCTGTATGTTGGCCGATGCAGGGGGGAGTTCAAGCGGGGCCGCAGGGGCGCGGCGGTGGGACGCGCTGCGGTGCAGCGGCGGCCGCGGACGTCCAGAGATGCAGCGTTGTGGAACCGCTCCGCGGGTTGGGGCCTGTCGCCCATGAAGGAGACTTTGCAAGGCCTGCCGCGTTCCGGACCGGGATGGGATCGATGTTCAACCAGTGGGTCGACGGTCAGCCCTGGTGGATGACCCTGCTGCTCCTGCCGGCCGTCGTGCTGGGCGCCATCGCGGTGAAGGTGATCCGCTATGCCCTCATCGCGGTGGTGATCGTGGCCGTGCTGGCAGGCGTCCTGGCCTGGACGGTGACGCGACGCCGACGTCGCTGACCAGCGCGACGGGCTTCCCGCCCGAAGGGGCTCAGTACTCCTGGCGGCGGGAAATGCGCTCCACCTCGGCCTGGACACGCGCTTCGACGATGGAGGACAGGTTTTGGTCCAACCAGTCGCGCAGCATCGGCTTCAGCATCTCGCGCACGAGGTCTTCCAGCGTGCGGCCTTCCTTGGGCATGGCGATCGTCCGCGCTAGGGCGCCGAAGTGGCCGGCGCTGGCCTCGGTGGCGTAGCTGCCCACCAGGGGCTCCTCGGCGAAGGCTGGCGCGGGCTTGGGCGCCGGCGAGGGCGCCTGGGTGGAGAAGACGTCAAGATCGCCCAAGGTTTCCTCGTATCGCTTTGGCTTGGCGGGTTCAGGGCGGGAAGGCTCTGGCTCGACAGGCTCCGTCAGCTCCAGCACGTCGTCTTCCGGAGGCGGGGCGGCCGACACCGGGGCCGGAGACTCAGGTGCATGGACCGGTTCGGGAGCCGCAGCGGGTTCGGCGGCGGCGGCCGGCTGAACATCGTCCTCCGAGATGATGCGCCGGATGGAGGCCAGAATCTCCTCCATCGTCGGTTCCTGGGCGTTGGTCTCGGACATGGGCGACCCGTGCAGGGGATGGAGGCGAATCAAACCCTATGACGGCGAGGCGAGTCCTGCAATTGCGCCCGGCCGCCAAAGACGGGACGCGGCTGCGTGTCCGGGTCGCAGCCGCCCTGGCGACTCCATGCCGCGGGGGCGCGGCTCCGGTTGCGGATCGGTGTGGGCAGGCCTTCAATGGCTGCGGTTGTGCAAGGAAGAGCCGATGTCCCGCCCGCGCTGCGCCCCGATGATGATGCTGAGCCTGCTGGCGGCCGGCGCGGCCCTGCCGGCCCTTGCCCGGCCGGCCAGCCCCACCGGCAATCCCACGGCGGTCGCCCGGGCGATCAGCGACTGCCGCAAGCTGACCGACCGCGACGCGCGGCTCGACTGCTACGACAAGGCGACGGACGCCTTCGAGCAGGCCCAGGCCAGCGGCCAGGTGGTGGTGGTGGACCGCGAGCAGGTGCAGGCCGTGAAGCGCCAGGCCTTCGGCTTCAGCATGCCCTCTCTCAACCTGTTCGCGCGGGGGCCGAAGGAAGAGCAGGTGGACAGGATCTCGGTAAAGCTCGCCAACGCCCACCAGGATCGGTTCGGCGCGTGGGTGATGGTTACTGACGACAACGCCGTCTGGACCCAGACCGACGCCAACGAACTCTACAACCCGCCCCACGCCGGCTCCACGGTGGCCATCCGCAAGGCCATGCTCGGCAGCTACTTCTGCAATGTGGACGGCCAGAACGCCGTCCGTTGCGCGCGCTCGCACTAGCGGCCCCGGACGCGGGCGGCTCTGGGGACTAGCGCGCGAAGGGGGCGTTTGGGCTAGAACGGCTGCACCGGGCTCGCGCCCGCAGGTTGGATGAACACGATGGGTCACGGCTCGGCCGGGGACAAGGTGCTGGTGACCGGCGCGTCGGGCTTCGTCGGCTCCGCCGTGGCGCGGGCGTTGCGCCAGCGCGGGCTGAGGGTCAGCTGCCTGGTGCGCGCCTCCAGCCCTCGCTCGAACTTTGCAGGGCTCGACGTGGCGCTGGTCGAGGGCGACATGCGCGACGCCGCCTCCATGGCCGCTGCGATGGCCGGCCAGCGCCACCTCTTCCACGTGGCGGCGGACTACCGCCTCTGGGCGCGCGAGCCAGAGGAGATTGTGCGCAACAACCTAGCGGGCGTTCGCGCGGTGATGCAGGCCGCCAAGGCGGCCGATGTCGAGCGCATCGTCTACACCTCCAGCGTCGCCACCCTCAGCCTGAAGGAGGGGCCGTCGGACGAGACGAGGCCGCTGGCGCCCGCAGACGCCATCGGGGCCTACAAGCGCAGCAAGGTGGTGGCCGAACGCGAGGTGGAGCGGATGGTGGCCGAGGAGGGCCTGCCCGCGGTGATCGTTAATCCCTCCACCCCTATCGGCCCGCGCGACGTGAAGCCCACGCCGACGGGGCGCATCATCGTGGAGGCGGCCGGCGGCAAGATGCCGGCCTTCGTCGATACCGGGCTGAACCTGGTGCATGTGGACGATGTGGCGCACGGACACCTGCTGGCCTTCGACAAGGGCAAGGTGGGCGAGCGTTATGTGCTGGGTGGCCAGGATGCGAGCCTCGGCGAGATGCTGGGCGTCATCGCCGAACTGGTCGGACGCAGGGCGCCGACCGTGTCCCTCCCGCTCGCCCCGCTATTCCCGCTGGCCCATGCGGCCGAGGTGGTGGCGAGGATCACCGGCAAGGAGCCCTTCCTGACCGCCGATGCGCTGCGCATGTCGCGCCACAAGATGTTCTTCTCCTCCGCCAAGGCGCAGCGCGAACTGGGCTACCGGGCGCGTCCGTACCGCGATGCGCTCGAGGATGCGGTGACCTGGTTCAAGAGCGCGGGCCACATCCGGTGAGCGACGCCCTGCTGACGGCGATCGTAGGCCTGGACCTACGGATTCGGCTTTATCTGCTGCTCGGGCGAGGCACTTTCGGCGAGGTGGCGCGGATCGGGTCGCGCTCGGCCTACGCCCAGCCCGACCATTCGCCGTGACTCCTGGCGGGGATGGTGCTCGGCATGGGGCTCACCTATCCAGCGCCGGCCATGCTGGCGCTGTCGCTGCACGGCTTGCCGGCGGCGATCGATGCGGCCACCTGGGGGCTGATGGCGATCAGCTTCCAGCCCATGCTGCGTCTATATCGGTTGTCGCCGCTCTGGGGGCTGGCCCTGCCGGGTATCGGGCTGCTGTACACCGTCTTCACCCTGCAGTTGGCGGTACAGGTGTGGCGGGGCCGCGGCGGCATATGGAAGGGCAGAGCCCAGGCGAAGCGCACCTGATGGGAGCAGCGGAATGAGCGAGCAGGCCCGGAGCGCGTCGGCCCTAGCTTCAGGCAAGGGCCATACCGACGAGAACTTCCCCGTCGCCTCCTTCCTGGTGGCGCCCCGGCACCGCGCGCCGATCCTGGCCTTCTACCGCTTCGCCCGCACCGCCGACGACGTCTCCGACAACCCCAAAGCCGCGCCGCACGAGAAGCTCGCCCACCTGGCGATCATGCGCGCGACGCTAGCGGGCGACCGCGACGACAACCCAGAGGCCTTGGCGCTGCGACAGGTGCAGCAGGCGCGCGGGATCACGGCCCAGCACGGGCTGGACCTGCTGGAGGCCTTCCGCCGCGACGTGACCAAGCTGCGCTACGCCGACTGGGCCGACCTGATGGACTACTGCCGCTATTCCGCAGCGCCCGTCGGCCGCTTCGTGCTGGACGTGCACGGGGAAAGCCCCGCGAGCTGGCCGGCCAACGATGCGCTCTGCAGCGCGCTGCAGGTGATCAACCACCTGCAGGACTGCGGCAAGGACTTCCGCGACTTGGACCGGGTCTACATCCCCCAGGACCATCTGCAGGCGGCCGGCATCAGCGTGGAGGCCCTGGCTGAGCCGAAGGCCTCGCCTGCGCTGAAGTCGGTGATCGCCGACCTGGCCGGCCGCACCGCGATGCTGCTCGGCCGCTCGCGGCCCTTCGCCGGCATGATCGGCGATGTTCGGCTAAGTCTGGAAGTGGCCGTCATCCAGCGTCTCGCCGAGGACCTGAACCGACGGCTGTCGGTGCGCGACCCCCTCAGCCAGCGGGTGCACCACTCCAAGGCGGAGGCCGCCGCCCTGGCGCTCACCGCCGCCCTCGCCCTGCCCTTCCGCCGCCGGTCGGTCGCCGCGTGAGCCTCGCCCTGGCCGCAGGTTCGACCCCGGAACAAGCCTCGATGGTGCCGGACGCCACAGCCAGCGGCGCGTCCGGCAGCTCCTTCTACGCCGGCATGCGTGTGCTGCCCAAGGCGGAGCGGGCGGCCATGTACGCCGTCTACGGCTTCTGCCGCGTCGTGGACGACATCGCAGACGACCTCCACGGCGACCGGGTCTCGCGCCGGGCCGAGCTCGACGGTTGGCGCGCCGACCTGGAGAGCCTCTACGCCGGCGGGCCGCCCGGGCGCGCCGCCTTCCTCGCTGAGGCGGTATCTCGCTTCTGCTTGGCCAAGGCCGACTTGCTGGCGGTGATCGACGGCATGCAGATGGACGTGGATGCCGACATCCGCGCCCCCAGCGCGCAGTTGCTCGATCTCTACATCGACCGGGTGGCGAGCGCGGTGGGCCGGTTGTCGGTGCGCGTGTTCGGCATGGATGACGCGCCAGGACTGGAGCTGGCGCACCACCTCGGCCGGGCGTTGCAGCTCACCAACATCCTGCGCGACTTCGACGAGGACGCCGCCATCGGTCGCCTATATGTGCCCCGCGAGGCGCTGGACCGCGCCGGGATCGTGGGCGAGGACCCGGTGACGGTGGTGAACGACCCAAGGATCGACGGGGCCGCCCGCGAGCTGCTGATCCGAGCGCGAGCGCACTACGCCGCCGCCGACCGGGTTCTGCATGGTCGCCCCCGCGGCCGCCTGCTGGCCCCGCGGCTGATGTCGGCGGTCTACGCCCGCACGCTG
>CAXUEN010000003.1:14706-24903 GCA_964249945.1 uncultured Caulobacteraceae bacterium
AAGCCCGAGCTGCTGTGGCTGGTGGTGCAACAGGTGTTCAGGTGAACCCCTTCCCCTGGTTGGGAGAGGCATGACCGTCCACATCGTCGGCGCAGGGCTTGCGGGCCTATCTGCCGCCGTCCAGCTGGCCCAGCGCGGCGTCGCAGTGGAGGTGTCTGAAGCCGCCGCCCAGGCCGGTGGCCGCTGCCGCTCCTATTTCGACCCGCAGCTCGGGCTGACGCTGGACAACGGCAACCACCTCGTACTGTCAGGCAATACGGTGGTTCACGCCTACCTGGACGCCATCGGCGCCCGAGACCGGCTGACCGGCCCGGACCAGGCGGTGTTCCGTTGGGCCGACCTTCGCACCGGCGACCGCTGGACCTTGCGTCCCAACGGGGGTCTCCTGCCCTGGTGGATGTTCTCGCCCAAACGGCGGACTCCGGGCACGCGGGCGATCGACCACCTCTCGCTCCTGCCCCTCATGCGCGCCCAGCCCGGCCGTCGGGTGGACGAGGTGATGGCCTGCCGCGGCGCCCTGTGGGACCGGCTGCTCGATCCCTTCCTGCTCGCGGTCCTGAACACCGACGCAAGGGAGGGCTCCGCCGACCTGGCGGGCGCTGTGGTGCGCGAGACCTTGGCCAAAGGTGGCGCCGCCTACCGGCCGCGCATCGCCGAGCCCACCCTGTCCGCCGCCTTCGTGGACCCGGCGCTCGAGACATTGGCCAAGCTGGGCGCGCCGGTGCGGCTGGGTCGGCGGTTGCGCCGCATCGACTTCATCGGCGATCGGGCCACGACGCTGGTCTTCGCTGACGGCGAGACGCCGCTGACCGCCGAAGACTCGCTGCTCCTAGCTACGCCATCCTGGGTCGCCGCCGACCTGCTACCCGATCTTACTGTGCCCACCGAGCACCGGGCGATCGTCAACGCCCACTTCCGACTCACCCCACCTGCGAAGGCCGAGCCGCTGATCGGGGTGATCGGCGGAACCGTGGAGTGGATATTCGCCTTCTCCGATCGCATATCTGTAACCGTCAGCGGCGCAGATTGGCTGGTGGACATGGATCGTCAGGCTTTGGCCGCTCTGCTCTGGAAGGACGTCGCTGCGGTGCATGGCCTGTCGGAGGACTTGCCGCCCTGGCAGGTCGTGAAGGAGAAGCGCGCCACCTTCGCCGCCACGCCGGCGCAGGACGCGCTGCGGCCCAAGGCCCGAACCCGCTGGAACAACGTGCTTCTGGCCGGCGACTGGACCGCCACGGGCCTTCCCTCGACGATTGAGGGCGCACTGCGCTCTGGGAGCCACGCCGCAGACTTGGCGTTCACACGTTCTAGCGTGTAGGCAAGCCCTTCGGGGATAAAGGACATATGTACGACTCGATTCTGGACGAGGCGCGCCTGATCGGCGAGGTTTCCGTCCAAGGCCTGGACTCGAACGTGCAGAAGGCGGCGGACGCGCTCCTGCGCCTGCAGCACGCCGACGGCCACTTCGTCTTCGAACTCGAGGCCGACGCCACCATCCCGTCGGAATACATCCTGTTACGCCACTACCTGGGGGAGCCCGACGAGCTGGAGCTGGAGCGCAAGATCGGCGTCTACCTGCGCCGCGTCCAGGGCGACCATGGCGGCTGGCCGCTCTACCACGGCGGCGCCTTCAACGTGTCGGCCAGTGTGAAGGCCTATTTCGCGCTGAAGATGATCGGCGACGACATCGACGCCCCCCACATGGCCCGCGCCCGCGAGGCCATCCTGGCCGCCGGTGGCGCCGCCGCCACCAACGTCTTCACCCGCATCCAGCTGGCGCTCTACGGCGAGATCGACTGGGTGGAGATCCCCAACATGCCCGCGGAGCTGATCCTGGCCCCGCGCTGGTTCCCCATCCACCTGTCGAAGATGAGCTACTGGGCGCGAACGGTTATCGTGCCGCTGCTGGTGCTGATGAACCTGCGCCCCCGGGCTCGAAACCCGCGCGGCGTGCGCGTGCGCGAGCTGATCAAGCCGACGGTGAAGGCGCAGCGCGTCTCCAACGTGCCCGATCCCAAGCTGGCCTGGACCATCGGCTTCAACGCACTGGACGGCGTGCTGAAGGTGACCGACGGCCTGTGGCCCAAACGGCTGCGCAAGCGCGCCATCGACTCCTGCAGGGACTGGGTGGTGGAGCGGCTGAACGGCGAGGAAGGCCTGGGCGCCATCTACCCCGCCATGGCCAACTGCGTGATGATGTTCGACGCCCTGGGCTATGCGGAGGAGCACCCTCATCGCGCCCTCGCCCGCCTGGCGGTGGAGAAGCTGCTCGTCATCAAGGCGGAGGAGGCCTACTGCCAGCCCTGCAAGAGCCCGGTCTGGGACACGGCGCTGGCGTCCCACGCCCTGATGGAAGCCGGCGTCGCCGGGGGTGAACGCAAGGTCGAGCGCGCGCTGGACTGGCTGCGCGAGCGCCAGGTGCTTGACGTGAAGGGCGACTGGGCCGAGGTGAAGCCGGACGTGCGCCCCGGCGGCTGGGCCTTCCAGTACGACAACGCCCACTATCCAGACCTGGACGACACCGCCGTGGTGGTGATGGCCATGGACCGCGCCCGCGCCCGGCTCGGCATCGACGGCAACGACGAGGCCATCGCCCGGGGCGAGGAGTGGGTCGCCGGCCTGCAGAGCGCCGACGGCGGCTTCGCCGCCTTCGATGCGGACAACACCTACTACTACCTGAACAACATCCCCTTCGCCGATCACGGCGCCTTGCTCGACCCCCCCACGGTGGACGTGGCGGCGCGCTGCGTCGGCATGCTGGCCCAGCTCGGCGAGCCGCTGGACAGCCCGCGCATGGCCTCGGCCGTCAAGTACCTGCGCGACGAGCAGGAGCCGGATGGCAGCTTCTGGGGCCGCTGGGGCGTGAACTACATCTACGGCACCTGGTCGGCGCTCGTGGCGCTGAACAAGGCGGGCCTGGGCGCATCCGACCCCCTGATGACCCGCGCCGTCGACTGGCTGCTGAGGATCCAGAATCCGGACGGCGGTTGGGGCGAGAGCTGCGACAGCTACAAGCTCGACTACACCGGCTTCGAGCCCGCCCCATCCACCTCCTCCCAGACCGCCTGGGCGCTCCTGGCCATGATGTCGGCCGGCGAGGCGGACCATCCGGCGGTGGCGCGCGGGGTGAAGTGGCTGCAGGACCACCAGGGCGAGGATGGCCTGTGGCCCGAGGAATTCTTCACCGGCGGCGGCTTCCCCCGCGTCTTCTACCTGCGCTACCACGGCTACCGAAAGTTCTTCCCGCTGTGGGCGCTGGCGCGCTACCGCAACCTGATGCGCAGCAACTCGCGGCAGGTCGAATACGGGATGTGAGGCGCCAGCGCTCTGGTAACAGCCGACATCCTGACATGTCGTACGCGTTGAGCTAGCCTGCAGAGGTGGGCCTCTCTCGTACACATGGCCGCCCAGGCCATCTCCTGATGCTAGCCCTGCTTGGCTTGGTCGGGCTTGGAGCCAGTCCCGCGCTGCACGAGGTGCGGGCGGCATCCGCGTCTGCGGATGTGAGCCCCGACCGCCTAGGCCAAGTGGCGCGGATCATCCGCTATTCGGTGGCCCAACCGGATCGCTCTGAGACGGCCTTCCTGTTTCTGAGCGCATCCGCAGGTCGAGCCTCGCTTCCCGAGGAAGTGCAGGTGGTCGGCGGCGGCGGAGAGCGGCTGCATCTCTCCGACACTGAAGGCGCGGACTGCACTCTGGAACATGTGTGGATACGCCAAGCTGAGAGCGGAGGGCCTGAGGTCGTCTATGCCGCGCGCCTCTTCTCCGGCGACTTGAAGACCGATGTGAACTCCGATCCTGCGCCCATGGCGGTGAGCGTGTTCCGTCCTCGCCCCGGTGAGCAGCCGGGGGACTCCGCGGTCATGCTGAAGATCATTGGGCCGCCCCGCCGGACGCGACCCGTTTGCCTCGCCGCCGATGTCCAGCGCGAGATGGCCCGGCTTGCAGGCTCTGGACCGAGGGCTCGGAAGTGAGCGCCGGGCCGGACCTGCCGATCGATGCGCAGGTCTCACCGGGCGGCCGCGTCACCTATGTCTATGCCGACGGCCGGACGCTGACGCTGCACGGCAACCATCCCTACCGGGACCAGAACCCCGGTAACCTCAGCTATCCCGGACGAAGCGGCCTGGCGCGCGCGAAAGAGGCCGGAGCCCTGACGGTCGATCCCACGGGGTCCAACAAGTTCGCCGTCTTTCCTAGCGCCGACGCGGGCGAAGCGGCGCTCAGCGCGATGATCAAGGCGCGCCAGCAGGAGGGGCTCACCGTCGCCGCCTTCATGTCCCGCTACGCGCCCGCCGGCCAGAACAACCTGACCGCCTATCTGGCGGCGGTGGCCAAGGCGACGAACACCGAGCCGACGACCCTCCTGTCCAGTCTGACGCAAGCCCAGGTCGACATCTTGAAGGAGACGATCAGGGTGCACGAAGGCTGGCGGTCGGCGCGCCGCGAGCTGTCCGCGCCTGTCCAGGGTAACGTCGCCAAGCCGGCCCGGTAGGATGGGTCCCGCAGCCTTGCGAGCCCATCCAGCCGACCTCACGCATAGCCAATGATCGCGCCGCTCGTCGCCGTTGTGGGTCTCAAGAAAGAGGTTAGGCTGCTCGCTAACCCCAAGATCATCGCTGTCGTTGGGGGGGGCGACAGTGGAACGTTGGCGGTCAAGCTGGAAACGGTGATCAGGCAGCACCCGGTCGGCGGCGTGATCAGCATCGGGATCGGTGGAGGGCTCTCGCCGGCCTTAGCGGTGGGGGACTGGGTTGTAGCCGACAGCATCGCCTGCCAAGGCGGCGGCTGGTCTACAGACGTCGATTTGCAGATCAGCCTGGTCAACCTGCTCAGCGGCTTGAAGTCAGGCCGCGTGATCTTGGGGCCTATCGCCGCTGGCGACGTCATGGTGGTCGATGCCGAGGCCAAGGCTGCTCTACATGCCAGGACCGGCGCGTTGGCGGTGGACATGGAAAGTCACCTTGCCGCTCATTTTGCGGCGAACCGAGGCCTGCCCTTCGCCGCGCTCCGCGTCATCTCCGACGCTGCGGACCGGGCGCTGCCCAAGGCCGCCCAGGCGGGCATGAAGGCGGACGGCGGGATGGATGTCCTCGCCGTCCTGAAAGCCCTGGCGCGCGACCCCCGCCAGCTCTCGGCCTTGATCCGCACGGGGCGGGAGGCGGAGGTCGCGTTCCGCCAGCTGGAGCTACTGAACCGTCACGACCTTCTTGGACGCCTTGGGATTGGCGATGCGGATTTCGGTGAGCTTGCGCTCGACGTGGTCTGAGAAGACGTAGTCGGCCTTGCGCTGGTTGGCGAGGCTGATGTCCGGGGCCATGGGACCCTCGGTCTTCACGCCACGCAGGGAAACCATGAACATCTTCAGCGGGTTCTTCACGGCGTCGTTGGCGGCGGTGCCCTCGAAGCCGCAGTGGACCATGCAATCGGCGCACTTCTCGTACTTGCCGACGCCGTAGTCGTCCCACTTGGTGTCGTCCATCAGCTCGCGGAAGGTCTTGGCGTAGCCTTCGCCGAGCAGGTAGCAGGGCTTCTGCCAGCCGAACACGGTGCGCGCCGGCATGGACCAGGGCGTGCACTCGTAGGTCTCGTTGCCGGCCAGGAAGTTCAGGAACAGCGACGACTGGGTGAAGTTCCAGCTCTTCCCGCCCTTGCCGCGCTTCAGCACGTCGCGGAAGAACTGCTTGGTCTTGGCGCGGTTGAGGAAGTGCTCCTGGTCAGGCGCCCGCTCATAGGCGTAGCCGGGCGAGATGGTGACGCCGTCGCAGCCGATGGCCTTCATCTCGTCGAAGAAGCTGGCCAGCCGCTCGGGGTCCGCGCCGTCGAACACGGTGCAGTTGATCTGGGTGCGGAAGCCCTTGGACTTGGCGAGCTTGATCGCCTCCACCGCCTGCTCGTAGACGCCGTCCTGGCACACCGACTTGTCGTGCATGGCTTGGTCGCCATCTAGGTGGATAGACCAGCTGAAGAACTCGCTGGGCTCGTACTGGTCGATCTTCTTCTTCATCAGAAGCGCGTTGGTGCACAGGATCACGAACTTCTTCTTGGCGATGAAGCCCTTGACGATGCGTGCCATATCCCGGTGCAGCAGCGGCTCACCGCCGGCGATGGAGACGGCGGGGGCGCCGCACTCGTCGATGGCCTGCATGCACTGCTCGTAGGACAGGCGCTGGTTTAGGATCTCGTCGGGATAGTCGATCTTGCCGCAGCCGGCGCAGGCCAGGTTGCAACGGAACAGCGGCTCTAGCATGAGCACGAGCGGAAAGCGCTTCACGCCCGTGATCTGCTGCTTCATCACGTAGGCGCCGATCCGGGCCGCCTGCTGCAGGGGAAAGCCCATGCCGCACTCCTGTCTGTGCCGCGCCCGGGGAGGCGCACGGCGGGGTAAGCCGCGCCAGAGCGCGAGAATTCAGTCTAGGCGGGAACCTGCTCGGCCTGCGCCTCGGCGGGCGTACGCAATTCTGCGGGTAGGCGGAACTCGATGTCCTCCCGGATGCCGTTCATTTGGGTGACTTCGATGGTATTGTTAAGGCGTAGGGCGTCGATCACGCTCAGGATCAGCTCCTCAGGGGCGGAGGCGCCGGCAGTTAGGCCGACTGTCTGTACGCCCTGCACCCAGGCCGGGTCCAGCTCGTCGCCGTCGGCGATCAGGTAGCTCGGCAGCCCCTCCTCCGTCCCGATCTCGCAGAGGCGGTTGGAGTTGGAGCTGTTCTTGGCGCCCACCACCAGCAGCACGTCCACCACCTTGCAGAGCTCGCGCACCGCGGTCTGGCGGTTCTGAGTGGCGTAGCAGATGTCGGTGGTCTCGGGGCCTGTTATGTCGGTGAACCGCGCCTTGAGCGCGGCGATCACCGCACGGGTGTCGTCGACGCTGAGGGTGGTCTGGGTGACGTAGGCCAACGGCGCGTCGGTCGAAAAGTCGAGCGCCGCCACGTCGGCGGTGGTGGAGACCAGCGCCACCGGCGCGTCCACTTGGCCCATGGTGCCCTCCACCTCGGGGTGGCCGGCGTGGCCGATCAGGATCAGACCGCGGCCGCGAGAGGCGTAGCGGTTAGCCTGGTTGTGCACCTTGGCCACCAGGGGGCAGGTGGCGTCGAGCACCGGCAGGCCGCGGGCGCGGGCCTCCGCCTCGACGGTGCGGGAGACGCCGTGGGCGCTGAAAACGGTCACCGCGCCGTCGGGCACCTCGTCCAGTTCCTCTACGAACAAGGCGCCCTTGGCCTTTAGATTATCTACCACGTGACGATTGTGGACGATCTCGTGGCGGACGTAGACGGGCTGGCCGTAGAGGGTCAGGGCGCGCTCGACGATGTCGATGGCGCGCACGACGCCGGCGCAGAATCCCCTCGGCTGAGCCAGGACCACCCGCAATTCGATCTCCTCGCCCCCAAGACGCGGCGGCCGACCGCCGCTTGGCAGGCGGCGACCGATTCCGTCTTAGCCGTTCAAGGTAGGACGGAGGAGGGGATGTGGGAACCTAGGAGCGTAACCGTGTTGGTCACAGTGGCCGATTTGGCGGCCATTGGTGCGCCGAGGTCACGCTATCGCCGCACCCCGCAGGGTAGACGGCGGCCCCGTGCGGCGGGTAGGCCGACACCATGCGAAGGGGCCCATCGAGATGAGCACACAGGTGGCGGAGCCCGGCCAAGCCCTTCTCCAGGACGCCCTGGGCGAGGCGGCGCGGGCGGTGAACGTCGAGCTGGACCGGCGGCTGCCCCGCACCGACTTGCCCTACGGCCGGGTGCAGGACGCCATGCGCTACGCCATCACCGTAGGCGGCAAGCGTATGCGGCCCTTCCTGATCCTGGAGGGCGCGGCTCTATTCAGCGCGCCGCGGGAACGGGCGCTGCGCGCAGCGGCAGCTATCGAGATGGTGCACACCTATTCGCTGGTGCACGACGACCTGCCCTGTATGGATGACGACGACCTGCGCCGCGGCCAGCCCACCACCCACCGGAAGTTCGACGAAGCGACTGCGGTGCTCGCCGGCGACGCCCTGCTGACGATGGCCTTCGAGGTGCTGGCCGACCCCGCCACCCATCCGGATGCGGAGGTCCGCTGCCGGTTGAGCGCGCGCCTGGCCCGGGCCAGCGGGAGCCAGGGCATGGTGGGGGGCCAGATGATGGACATCGTGGCGCCGGAGCACGACTTCGGCCCCGAGGACGTGGCTCTGCTGCAGCGGATGAAGACCGGCGCTCTGTTCGAGTTCTCCTGCGAGGCCGGTCCAATCCTGGGCCAGGCGGACGCCGCAGATTGCGAGCGACTGCGCGCCTACGCCCACGACCTGGGCTTGGCCTTCCAGATCGCCGACGACCTGATCGACGCCACCTCGACGGCGGAAAAGGCCGGCAAGGCGGTGGGCAAGGACGCCGAGGCCGG
The DNA here is from genome assembly GCA_964249945.1 of uncultured Caulobacteraceae bacterium. GTDB lineage: Bacteria > Pseudomonadota > Alphaproteobacteria > Caulobacterales > Caulobacteraceae > CAHJWH01. The sequence goes on from CAXUEN010000003.1 coordinate 23,086, forward strand.
CAAGGCCACCCTGGTCTCGCTGATGGGCGTGGAAGGCGCGCGGCGCGAGGCGCTGAGGATCGCCGAGCGCGCGGCTATGGCGCTCGAGCCGTACGGGCCGGCCGCCGAGGCGCTGCGCCGCCTGCCTGCCTTCCTGGTGGAGCGCGACGCCTGAGGCGCGGGACGCCTGAGGCGCCGCAACCAAGCCCGTCAGCCCACGTTCAGCGAGCGATCCGTAGCTTGGCTGGTGCGGCTGGAATCGTGCGCCGAATCAAGGATATTTCAACGATGAGATCTGTGACTTTCGCCCTCTGCGCCCTGGCCCTGGCCGGCGGTGTCGCACCGGCGGCGCTCGTCCCCGCCGCGGCCCAGGCCCAGGCCGGCGACCCGGCCGCCCAGGTCGTGCAGCGGTTCGACGACACCCTGCTGGCGACCATGCAACAGGGCCGTTCACTGGGTTTCCAAGGACGCTTCCGCAAGCTGGATCCGGCGGTGAAGGAGACTTTTGACCTGCCGCTGATGATCCGCTTCGCCACAGGGCCGTCCTGGACCACCCTGTCACCCTCGGACCAGTCGGCGCTGCTGGCGGCCTTCACCCGCTATAGCACCTCCACCTGGGCGAAGAACTTCTCCAGCTTCAGCGGCCAGCACTTCCAGGTGGGCAAGGTGGACACGCGCGGGCCGGACAAGCTGGTCCACACCCTGCTGGTGAGCCCCAGCGACTCGGTCGACCTCGCCTACCGTATGCGCCAGACCACCAGCGGCCAGTGGAAGGTGATCGACGTCTACTTCAACGGCAGCATCAGCCAGCTCAGCCAGCAGCGCGCCGACTACGCCAGCACGCTCGCTAACGGCGGAGCCGCGGCCCTGGTGAAGAAGATTAACGAGCTATCCGACAAGTCGGCAGGCTGACGTCTGTCAGGTGCTCTCCCGCTGGGGGAGCTGTCGGCTACGCAGACTGAGGGGGGCCGACGCGAAGCGGCGGCAAGCCCTTTCTATCAAGCTGTGCTTGGTACCCTTACTGCAGGAAGGATCATGCACGCTTCGGCGGCGGACCCAGCAGGGCCGGCTGGAACAGCAGGGCGGTGATCAGGGTCCAGAACAGCGAAATCATCAGCAGTTCGCCGATGCCGAAGGTGCCGGGATGCGGCGACAGGACCAGGCTCCCGAACGAGGCGCCGGTCGTCAGGGCGCTGAACAGCACCGCCCGCGCCAGGCTCGAACTCAGCAGGTTGGTCTCGCCGCCCCGCCAAGCGATGACGAAATAGATGTTGAACGCCACGCCTATGCCCAGCAGCAGCGGCAGGGCGATGATGTTGGCGAAGTTCAGCGGCTGGCCGATGACCACGCAGGTGGCGAGCGTCAGCAGCCCCGCCAGCAGGATGGGCGCGAGCGTCAGAGCCACGTCGCGCAGGTTGCGCAGCACCACCAGCAGCAACGCCACGATGACGATGAAGGACAGCACGCCCGCCTGGAGGAAGGCGGTGTAGATGGTACGGCCCGCCTCCTGGATGGAGATGGGCGTCCCCGCCGCGTCCGGCGCTATCCTGCGCACCGCCTTGGAGAAGCGCGCCAGCACCGCGTTGTTGTTCGAATCCCCGCTTGGGAAGACCGAGATGCGCGCCGCGCCATCGGACGCCACCCAGTCGCGCTCAAGGTCCAGCGGCAGGGAGCCCCGGGTGACGGGTTGGGCCTGGAGCAGGCCGCGCAGCTGGTCCAGCAGGGTGTTCAGCGGCGGGACCAGGGTGTCTGCAGCCTGGGCGCGCAGGGCCGGCGCCCCGGCGACGAGCTTCTGCAGGGCGCCGGCGAGGCGCCGAGCGGCGGCGCCCTGCAGAAGCT
>CAXUEN010000003.1:24913-27595 GCA_964249945.1 uncultured Caulobacteraceae bacterium
TCAATCGTTAGGCGTTTGCTGCGGCGCACACAAGCCGAGCGGCGGCGGCGGGTTGGCCGGTGGAGACCTGAGCCGCGGCGCGCAGATCGGCGGTGGTGCGGGTGAGGCTCGCCACCACCTCGGCGTCGGTGGGCGCAGCCTGCGTCTCGAACGGGTTGATCGTAGGGTCGAGCAGCAGGTTGGCGTCGCTTACCGCCGCCAGCTTGGCGGGCTGGTCAGAGGGGATGAAGGTGCTGAGCGTCAGGGCCTGGGCGACCTCCGGCAGCGTCTCCAGCCGTGCGGCCAGGGCGTCCGCGGCCGGGAGGCTCGGCGCCAGCACGTCGACGGTGTTGGGCGTCTCCTGCGGGTCCTTCATCAGGTCGGCTATGGTGGTGATCGCCTCCCCATGCGGGTTCTGCAGGTGCAGCGGATTGAAGTCGAAGCGCAGGAAGGCGAGCAGGACCACGCAGACCACAGCGGCCACGCCAGCGATGGTCAGCACGCGCCGGCGGCGCGCCAGCAGGTAGACGTCCAGCCGGCCCAGCGACTCCATCCCGACCTCCGCCGTCTCTCCCGGCGGCTTTAGCAGGGTGAGGAGCGCCGGCAGGAAGGTGATGGCCAGCCCGAAGGCCACGACCATACCGACGCCGGCGATGACGCCCAACTCCGAAACCCCTAGATAGCTGGTGGGCAGGAAGGCGAAGAAGGCGAGCGCTATGGCCGCCGCCGCCAGCGCCAGCGATCCGCCCACCCCCGCTCCGGCTGCGACGAGCGCGCCCTGGAGGTCGGGATGGGTCAGCCGCTCGGCCCGGTAGCGCACGCTGAACTGGATGCCGAAGTCCACGCCCAGGCCCACGAACAGCGGGATGAAGGCCACCGAGATCAGGTTGAACCGGTGCACCGCCGCCAGCCCCAGACCGGCGGTGATCACCAGCCCCACCACGGTGGTCAGCAGGATCGCGCCGATCAGCTTGGCCGAATGCACCCCGAACCAGAGCATCACCAACATGGCGCTGATCATCACGATGGGGATCAGCCAGGCACGCTGCTTCAGCGAGGCGAACTGCTCGTCGTCCAGCGGCACCGAGCCGGTCAGGCGCACCCGCACGCCATGGGCGACGTCGAGCCCCAGCCCTGCAGCGGTCTGGCGGATCAGCGCGCTCGAGGCCGCACCAGGCTCCAGCGCGCCGTAGTCGAGTTTGGGCCGCACCAGGATGAACTGGCGCACGCCCGCGGCGTGCGGCCCGCTGGAGAACAGCGCTTCCCAGGAGAACCAGGCAGGCGTCCCCGCCGCTACCTTCTCCAGCGCGTCCGCCAGCCCGGTCATGGGCTTGTCGAGCTGGGCGAGGCTGGCCTGGCCGTGCTGGACCCCCAGCATGGCGGTATCCATGGCGTCCATCACCCCGCGCAGGGTCGGGTCCGCCGCCAGGGGCCCCAGGAACCCTTGGGCGGCGATCAGCTGGTTCAGGGTGGAGCGCACCTCCGGCAGGGGCAGCAGCAGCAGGCCCTCCTTCCGGAAGAAGGGACCGCCGTTCGGGCGGCGCACCCCCAGGAACCGGCCAGGCTGAGCCTGCAGCGCTTGTGTGAGGCGCTCGGCGGCTGACTCGGCCAGCTCCGGCGTCTGTCCGTCGATCACCACGGCGGTGACGTCGTTGTTCTGGGGGAAGGCGGCGTCGATCCGTGCGCTGTTCTGGCGCCACTTTAGCTTGGGCGAGATCAGGGCCGCGGTGTCGGTGGACATGGCGAAGTGGCCGGACGCATACCAGCCCGCCCCCGCCGCCAGCAGGATGCCCAGCGCGCTCACCAGCCAGGCGGAGCGGCAGCTGGCGGCCACGACGCGGGCGATGAGGGAAGGCTTCAAGCGGGTCTGGTCCTTGGGCCCGCAGGCGGAGGGCGCAGGCGACAGCTTGTGCCCGCTAAGCCGCATCGGGTTCAAGCCCGCGATTACAAGGCTCGACATCGTGCGAATGCGGCGCAATGACGGCGAGTGAGTCACGAGACCCTCCTCCACTGCCTGGTGCGCCCGGCCATGCGGCCACTGGCGCGCACGCCGGTCACACCCAACCAGCTGACCACCCTTCGTTTGCTGACCGGACTGGCGGCGGCGGTGGGGTTCGCGTCCGGAGGCGGCTGGCGTGCGGCGGGCGGCGCGCTGTTCCTGGTCTCGCTGCTGCTCGACCGGGCGGACGGCGAGCTGGCCCGGCTCAGCGGGAAGATGAGCGCAGGCGGCTACCGCTACGACTTAATCTGCGACTGCATCGCCACGGTGGCGGCCTTCGTAGGGCTGGGCATAGGATTGCGCGGCGAACTCGGGCGTGCAGCCATCGTGCTGGGAGGGGTGGCGGGCGCGTCGGTCGTGGTGGTCTTCTACCAGATCAACGTGCTGAAGGTGGCGACGACCAGCGGCCCGGGCCTGGACGGCCGCACCCTGGTGGATGCGGACGACGCCATGGTCGGCCTGCCGGTGCTGGTCTGGCTCGGCCTGTCCAAGCTCGCCCTGGTCCTGGCCGGGACGGCGACGCCGGTCATCGTGGTGTTGCTGCTGCTGAGAGCGCGGCTGCGCGGCCGGCGCAGCTAAAGCTGGCGGCGGGAGCGCCGTTGGAGGCTGACCCGAAGACCTTCCTTTGCCACGAGGGAAGGCTGTCGCGCATGAAGTGGAATGCTCTCCCTCCCCCTCAATGGGGAGGGGCAGGGGTGGGGGTG
>CAXUEN010000004.1:0-27460 GCA_964249945.1 uncultured Caulobacteraceae bacterium
GTCGACCACGCCTGCCAGGCTGCAGGATTTTGCTTGGCGATGGGCATCAGCTTGCTTCCAGCTTTTCCAATCGCTTGACGACGTCATCGATGCGCGTCTGAGCGTCTTTAACATTGCGACTGATGTTGACCATCATGCCGAGCGCATAGGTAATTTCTTCATGCACGCCCTGCACCTCACGCTCCACAATCGCCACACGTGCGTCCAAGTCCTTGAGGCTTTGTTTGATCTCAACATTGTCCGCTTGCAGCTGCTGCAGGATGGAGCCCCACAAGGCCCAGTCAGGTTCAGCCATGATCGCTCTCCTTCACCGAGGAGAATAGCAGACCGCCGGATGAGAACAAACCAGAAACTACTTGGACGCGCATTTGCTACTCCGCCGCCAGCAACGCTGCGCCCTGCACGTGCGGCTTGCCGGTGCGATAGCTGGAGATGCGGGCCTCCACCTCGGGGCGGAAGTGGCGGAACAGGCCCTGAATCGGCCAAGCGGCGGCGTCGCCCAGCGCGCAGATCGTGTGGCCCTCCACTTGCGTGGTGACCTCCAGCAGCATGTCGATCTCGCGCATTTCGGCTTGGCCATTGGCCATGCGCTCCATCACCCGCCACATCCAGCCCGTGCCTTCGCGGCAGGGGGTGCACTGGCCGCAGCTCTCGTGCTTGTAGAAGTAGGCGATGCGGCTGATGGCGCGGATCAGGTCGGTCGAGCGGTCCATCACGATCACCGCGGCGGTGCCGAGCCCGCTCTTCAGGTCGCGCAGGGAGTCGAAGTCCATCAGCGCGGTCTCGCACTGCTCGATGGGGATCATGGGCACCGAGGAACCGCCGGGGATCACCGCCTTCAGGTTGCCCCAGCCGCCGCGCACGCCGCCGCAGTGGTCCTCCAGCAGCTGCTTCAGCGGAATGGACATGGCCTCTTCCACGTTGCAGGGCTGGTTCACGTGGCCGGAGACGCACATCAGCTTGGTGCCGGTGTTGTTCGGCCGGCCGAAGCTCGAGAACCAGTCGGCGCCCCGGCGCAGGATCGTGCCCACGACCGCGATGCTCTCCACGTTGTTCACCGTGGTGGGGCAGCCGTACAGGCCGGCGCCGGCGGGGAACGGGGGCTTCAGCCGCGGCTGGCCCTTCTTGCCCTCCAGGCTCTCCAGCAGCGCGGTCTCCTCGCCGCAGATGTAGGCCCCGCCGCCATGGTGGATGTAGAGGTGGAAGGGGTAGCCGAAGGCGCTGTCCTCGCCGATCAGGCGCGCGGCGTAGGCCTCCGCCACCGCGCGCTCCATCACCTCGCGCTCGTAGACGTACTCGCCGCGGATGTAGATGTAGCAGGCGTGGGCCTGCATGGCGAAGGAGGCGATCAGGCAGCCTTCGATGAACAGGTGGGGATCATGGCGCATGATCTCCCGGTCCTTGCAGGTGCCGGGCTCGGACTCGTCGGCGTTGACCACCAGGTAGTGCGGACGGCCTTCAGTCACGGTCTTGGGCATGAAGGACCACTTCAGCCCGGTGTTGAACCCCGCCCCGCCCCGGCCGCGGAGGCCGGAGTTCTTCATGTTGGTGATGATCCAGTCGCACCCGCACGACAGGATGTCGCCGGTCGCGTTCCATGCGCCCCGCTGTTTCGCCGCCTCCAGGTACGGGTTCTGAAACCCGTACAGGTTGGTGAAGATGCGGTCCTTGTCTTCGAGGATGCCGGGCATCAGAGAGACTTCCCGAGGCCTGGCCTCAGCATGTGGACGAACTGGACGATGGCCGTCGTGAGCGAAGCGAGGCCGAAGACGAAGACGACAGCCGACATACCGTTCACGTGGGGGGGCGTGGCGGTCAGGCCGACGCCCAGGCCCAGGCCTCCGTTGATCAGGAAGGCCGTGGCGAACACTAGCGACAGGATGAACCGGCCGGAATACGGCTGCTTCCAGCTCATGCCACGGGCTCCGGCTCTGGCGCGTTTGGGAGCTTCTCGATCTTGCGGGCCTTGGAGCCGTCGTAGAGCGCCGGATCACTCAGGGTCTGCGCGCCGCCGGTGGGTTCGGAGCTGTGGCGGCCGGCGTAGCTGCCGGGCTTGGGCGATCTGCCGGCGCGGAAGTCGGCGATGATCTGGCGGAAGCTCTCCGGGGTCAGGTCCTCGTAGTAGTAGTCGTTGATCTGGGCCATGGGCGCGTTGCAGCAGGCGCCCAGGCACTCGACCTCCTCCCAGGTGAACAGGCCGTCGGTGGTCATGTGGCCCTTCTGCCCGAACTCCTCCTTGCAGATGGCGATCAGGTCGTTGGCGCCTCGGAGCGCACACGGCGTGGTGCCGCAGACCTGGATCAGGGCGGCGCGGCCCACCGGCTCCAGCATGAACATGGTGTAGAAGGTCGCCACCTCCAGAATTCGGATCACCGGGACGTCGAGCATCTTCGCGACCAGACGGATGGCGGGCTCGCACACCCAGCCCTCCTGCTTCTGGACCAGCCAGAGCAGGGGGATGGAGGCGGATGCCTTCTTGGCGGGCGGATACTTGGCCAGCCAGAAGTTCGCCTTCTCCAAGCTCTCCGGCGTGAAGGCGAAGCTTGCGGGCTGTTCTTTAGCTAATCTACGGACGGACACCGTTCAGGCCCCCTCACCCGGCTTTGCCGGGAGTTCCCCCAGTGGGAGAGCATCTAAGACTTCAATTTTCCCCGACTGGGGGAAGTTGCCGCGAAGCGGACGAAGGGGGCTCACCGGTCCACCTCCCCGAACACGATGTCGATGGAGCCCAGGATCGCCGCCACGTCGGCCAGCAGGTGGCCGCGGTTCATCCAGTCCATGGCCTGGAGGTGGGCGAAGCCCGGGGCGCGGATGTGGCAGCGGTAGGGCTTGTTGGTCCCGTCGGCCACCAAGTAGACGCCGAACTCGCCCTTGGGCGCCTCCACGCAGGTGTAGACCTCGCCCGCCGGCACGTGGAAGCCCTCGGTGTAGAGCTTGAAGTGGTGGATCAGGCTCTCCATCGAGCGCTTCATGTCGGCGCGGCGCGGTGGCGCGACCTTGCCGTCCTCGGTCAGCACCGGACCCGGCGTGACGCGCAGCCGCTCCACACACTGCTTCATGATCCGCACCGACTGGCGCATCTCCTCCATGCGGACGAGATAGCGGTCGTAGCAGTCGCCGTTGTTGCCGACGGGAATGTCGAAGTCGTAGGTCTCGTAGCCGTCATAGGGCTGGGACTTGCGCAGGTCCCAGGCGACGCCGGAGCCGCGCACCATCACGCCAGAGAAGCCCCGGGCGTAGGCCTCTTCCTTGCTCACCACGCCGATGTCGACGTTGCGCTGCTTGAAGATGCGGTTGCCGGTGACCAAGCCGTCGATGTCCTTCATCACCGGCATGAAGCTGTCGCACCAGCGGCCGATGTCGTCGATCAGGGCCGGCGTCAGGTCCTGGTGCACGCCGCCGGGACGGAAATAGTTGGCATGCAGACGCGCGCCCGTCGCGCGCTCGTAGAACACCATCAGCTTCTCGCGCTCCTCGAAGCCCCAGAGCGGAGGGGTGAGGGCGCCGACGTCCATGGCCTGGGTGGTGACGTTGAGGATATGGCTGAGGATGCGGCCGATCTCGCAGAACATCACCCGGATGATCTGGCCGCGCTCGGTCGGCACGATGCCCATCATCTGCTCGATGGCGAGCACGAAGGCGTGCTCCTGGTTCATCGGCGCCACGTAGTCCAGCCGATCGAAATAAGGGATCGACTGGAGGTAGGTGCGCGCCTCCATCAGCTTCTCGGTGCCGCGGTGCAGCAGGCCGATGTGCGGGTCCACCCGCTCCACCACCTCCCCGTCCAGCTCCAGCACCAGGCGCAGCACGCCGTGGGCGGCGGGATGCTGGGGGCCGAAGTTGATGTTGAACTTGCGGACCTTGGTCTCGGGCACGCCGAAGTCGTCGATCGGCGTGATGGTCATGCCGCGCTGGTTCATCTCCGCGGGGGGGACGATCTCGGTCTGCATGGAGGCGTTCTGGGTCGCCACGTGCGCGTCGTCGGCCATGGGGTCAGCTCTTCTTTGAAGGCGGAGGCGGCGGCGCGTGGGACGGCGCGGGATCGGTCCCGGACTTCTGGTCGATGGATGTCAGCGTGGCGGCGCTCATGCTGGTCTGGGGCTCGGTGAGCGAGGCGGCGGCGCGCGCGCTCATCGCCTGCTCGGCCTTGTCGAAGGCCTTCTCGTCGCCCGGCAGCACGTACTCGTAGCCCTGCCCCGGCAGCGCGGCGCGCGCGCCTTCCCAGGGCGAGAGGAAGTCGAAGGCGCGGAACTCCTGGGGCAGCTTCACGGGCTCGTACACCACTCGCTTCAGCGCCTCGTCCCAGCGCACCTCGACATAGCCCGTCATGGGGAAGTCCTTCCGCAGCGGATGGCCGTGGAAGCCGTAGTCGGTGAGGATGCGGCGCAGGTCCGGATGGCCCTCGAAGAAGATGCCGAACATGTCGAACGCCTCGCGCTCGTACCAGTCGGCCGCCGGGTGGACCGAGACGACGGAGGGCACCGGCGTGTCCTCGTCGGTCTGCAGCTTGACGCGCAGCCGCCGGTTCTTGGCGAAGGAGAGCAGCTGGTAGACCACGTCGAACCGGCGCGCCCGGTCTGGATAGTCCGCCCCGCTGATCATGGTCAGCTGGATGAACTTGTAGGCGGCGTTGTCGCGCAGGATCGTGAGCAGCTCCACGATCCGGTTAGGCTGGGCGATGATGGAAAGCTCGCCATACTCGACCCGGAAGCCCACGGCCGAGCCCACGCAGTCGGCGAGGATCGCCTCGCCCATGGCCTTCAGCTCATCATTGGCGACAACGAGGGTCATCGGTCGATGGTCCCCGTACGCCGAATTTTCTTCTGCAGCTGCAGCAGGCCGTAGATCAGAGCCTCGGCCGTAGGCGGGCAACCCGGCACATAGACGTCCACCGGGACTATGCGGTCGCAGCCGCGCACGACGCTGTAGCTGTAGTGGTAATAGCCGCCACCGTTGGCGCAGCTGCCCATGGAAACGACGTAGCGCGGGTTGGGCATCTGGTCGTAGACCTTGCGCAGAGCCGGGGCCATCTTATTGGTCAGGGTGCCGGCCACGATCATCATGTCGCTCTGGCGCGGGCTGGCGCGGGGCGCCATGCCGAAGCGCTCCATGTCGTAGCGGGGCATCGAGGCCTGCATCATCTCGATGGCGCAGCATGCAAGCCCGAACGTCATCCACATCAGCGAGCCCGTGCGCGCCCAAGTGATCACGTCATCCAATGCAGCGGTGACGAAGCCCTGATCGGAGAGCTGGGTGGACAGGGCGTCGAAGCCCGCATCGTGCAGTTGGGGGTCATAGCCCTGAACGCTGGACCGCGAGGCGGCGCCGGCGGGCAGGATCAGGCCCGAGGGCGTGCGACTCATCGCATCCTCGGTCGGACGCATGGTAGCTACTCCCATTCCAGCGCACCCTTTTTCCACTCGTAGATGAAGCCGATGGTGAGGATGAACAGGAAGGTGAACATCGACCAAAAGGCGAATACCTGACTGTCGTGCGACAGCTTCATCAGGCTGACCGCCCAGGGAAACAGGAACGCCACCTCCAGGTCGAAGATGATGAACAGGATGGAGACCAGGTAGAAGCGCACGTCGAACTTCATGCGCGCATCCTCGAAGGCGTTGAACCCGCACTCGTAGGCGGAGATCTTCTCGGGATCGGGATCGCGCGGCGCCAGCGTGAACGCCGCCACGAGGAAAGCCGAACCGATCACCGCCGCGATCCCCATGAACACGAGGATGGGCAGGTACTGCAGCAGGAACGCGTTCATCCTAGCCTCAGATGGGAGTCGCGCGCTTGTAGACCAAGGCCTTGCGGGCTTCAAACAGCGCCCGGTGAAAAGCTAGAGAGGCGAACGGTTTGCACGCACCCGCGCCACCCCCGCCGCTCTTCACGCGCCGAGCGCAGGCCGGAAATCCACGAGACGGAACGGCTCTTCACACCGACGACGAGATTGCTGGAGACTCTCGATCCCGTCGAGGTCGCATGCCGCAATGGCAAGAGGATGGCGCGAGTGACGGGACTCGAACCCGCGACCTCCGGCGTGACAGGCCGGCGCTCTAACCAACTGAGCTACACCCGCATGCCTGGCCGGGCCCGGCGCGAGGCGGTGTGGATAGGGTCTGACGTCCCCGCGGTCAAGCCTGTTCGCCGCCAGCCGCCGCCAGCACCCGAGCAGTATCTCAGGCCAACGGCGCCGGCGCGACCGACACGCCCACCAACCGCCGAGGCGGCCGCAGCATCGGCCCGGTCGGCTTGGCCGGCCCGGCCAGCTGGGTCAGCGCGGCGACGAACACAACCCAGACCAGGTTGTTGCCGGTCAGCAGTACGCTCTCGGCCATGGACATGGCCATGAAGATGATCAGGTAGATGGGTGAGAACCAGCCGTCGTCGCGGCCCGACCATCGCGCGACGGCGAACGCCAGACCGACCAGGCAGCCCAGCGAGACGAGGATGGCGCCGATGCAGCCCACCTGGGCCAGCAGGTCCAGCCAGCCGTTGTGGGCCTCGGGCGCCGCCCATCCGGTCTGCCTGGCCACCACCTTGGCCGGAACGGAGGATTTGGTCCAGAAGGCGGCGAAACCGAAGCCGGTCAGCGGGCGCTGGGCGACCTGGCCGAGCACGGCGGCCCAGATCTGGGTGCGTCCGGTGAGGGTCGGGTCCTTGCCGATGGCGTGGAACAAGGCGTCGGGCGTGACGAAGGCCAGGAGGCCGGCGGCCAGGCCCACAGCCCCGCTCGTCCAGACCGCCAGCACCGCCCGCGCCGGTCCGCGCCGGGCCAGGCTGAAGACGGCGAGGAGCGCCAGCCCGAGCAGCAGGCACATGAGCGAGGTCTTGCCCCGGCTCATTAGCAGGTCGAACAGACATAGGCCGAAGGCGGCCCACCAGAGCGTTCGGCGCCCGTCGGAAAGCGTGGCGGCGCAGGCTGCGGCCAGCGCGCCTATGGCCATGAAGGCGGCGAGCGCGTTCTTGGTGTCCCATAGGCCTCGCCAACAGCCGATGTTGACAAGGGTCTCCACCCCGTAACGCGGCAGCGCGACGGACATGACCAGGCTGCCGGCGGCCAGCCCCAGGCCTGCGGCGGCGATGACCTGCACCATGCGCCGCCCGGTGAAAGCCGCGCCGAGGCCGAATCCGAACAGGGTGGTGAGCACCAGGGCGAAGGCGCGCCGGCCCGTATCGTCGGGCATGATCGACCAGGATTTCGAGGCGCACGCCCAACCCACAGGAAGCGCGACCAGGACAGCCACGGCCCAGGCCCGCGACAGCGCCCGCCATCGTCTCACGCAAAGCAGCAGCGCCAGAGCGTAGACGGGAGGCCAGTAGAGCCGCAGGACTGGGTTAGGTAAGGCGCTGGCGTCATCCGACAGGCCGAACAGCATCATACCGGGGGCCGTAAAGGCCACGACCCCCACGACGGCCAGGACGAACTCCAGACGCTCACGGCGTCGGGAAGCGTGCTCCCCCTGATCGCGCCGGTCGTGCCCCATCGCGCCGTCCCCGACCCTGACGCTCCAGCCTTTGGGCTAGCCACGCTTTCGGCCGGGTTAAGGCGCCCTGGAAGGCAGATACGAAGGAGGGCGGCCGCAAGCCCGGACCGCCCTCTCGAAAGCGACGATGCCGCCCGCGTCAGTCCTCGTCGTCGGCCGCCATCATCACCGGGCCCGAGTCCTTGCCCTTTTCAGAGGTGTCGCGATCCACGAACTCGATCACCGCCACCGGCGCGTTGTCGCCGTGACGGAAGCCTGCCTTCATGATGCGGATGTAGCCGCCGTTGCGTTCGGCGTAGCGCGGGCCGATCGTGGCGAAAAGCTTGCCCACCTGGTCCACGTCGCGCACCCGGCTGATGGCGATGCGGCGCGCGTGCAGGTCGCCGCGCTTGGCGAGCGTCACCAGCTTCTCGACGAAGGGGCGGAGTTCCTTGGCCTTGGGCAGCGTGGTGGTGATCTGCTCGTGCTTGATCAGGCTCGCCGCCATGTTGGCGAACATGGCGGTCCGGTGGGCCGAGGTCCGGCCGAGTTTACGGTGGGCGTTTCCGTGACGCATGGCTTGGTCTCCTCAGGCAGGCCTCGCCCTTCTTGACTGAAGGGGGCGGAGCAGGCGCCCAGCAAACCGGGCGCGTGCAGGGTCAGGTCGGATCAGATCTGGTCTTCGAACTTCTTAGCCAGGTCTTCGATGTTCTCAGGCGGCCAGTTCGGCACGTCCATGCCGAGGTGCAGGCCCATGCCGGTGAGCACTTCCTTGATCTCGTTCAGGGACTTGCGGCCGAAGTTTGGGGTGCGCAGCATCTCGCCCTCGGTCTTCTGGATCAGGTCGCCGATGTAGACGATGTTGTCGTTCTTCAGGCAGTTGGCCGAACGCACCGACAGCTCCAGCTCGTCGACCTTCTTTAGCAGCGACGGGTTGAAGGGCAGTTCCGGCTTGGCCTCGTCCACCACCTTCTTCTTCGGCTCGTCGAAAGTGATGAACAGCTGCAGCTGGTCCTGCAGGATGCGCGCGGCGTAGGCCACGGAGTCCACCGGCGACACCGCGCCGTTGGTCTCGACTTCGAGCACCAGGCGGTCATAGTCGAGGCTCTGGCCCTGGCGGGTCGGCTCGACGCGATAGGCGACCCGCTTTACCGGGCTGTAGAGGGCATCCACCGCGATGAGGCCGATTGGCGCGTCCTCGGGACGGTTCTGCTCGGCGGCGACATAGCCCTTGCCGATGTTAACGGTGAACTCCATCCGCACCTGCGCGCCCTCATCAAGGGTGCAGATCACGTGGGTCTTGTTCAGCACCTCGATATCAGACGGGGCCTCGATCTGGCCCGCGGTGACGACGCCGGGGCCCGTAGCGCGAAGCGTCATGCGCTTCGGCCCGTCGGCGTGCATCCGCAGCGCCAACTGCTTGATGTTCAGGATGATATCGACGACGTCCTCGCGCACGCCCTCCATGGAGGAGAACTCGTGCACCACGCCGTCGATCTGCACCGAGGTGACGGCCGCGCCCTGCAGCGAGGACAGCAGCACGCGGCGGAGCGAGTTGCCGAGCGTCACGCCGAAGCCACGCTCGAGGGGTTCGGCCACCATGCGCGCCTTGCGCTGGCTGTCGGCGCCGAGCTCGATCTGGGGCTTCTCGGGACGGATCAGGTCTTGCCAGTTTCTTTCGATCACGATCGTCTCTCGAACGGAGTTCGAGCGCCGACGCCGGTCCGACGAAGGACCGACGCGGCGCTCTTGAAGGTATCAGCGGGCGGGGATCAGACCCGGCGGCGCTTGGGCGGACGGCAGCCGTTGTGGGGGATCGGCGTCACGTCGCGGATGGCGGTGATGGAGAAGCCCACGGCCTGCAGCGCCCGGAGCGCCGACTCACGACCCGACCCCGGGCCGGCCACGTTCACTTCCAGCGTCTTGACGCCGTGCTCCATGGCCTTGCGGCCCGCGTCCTCGGCGGCGACCTGCGCGGCGTAGGGGGTGGATTTCCGCGAGCCCTTGAACCCCATCGTGCCCGAGGAGGACCAGGAGATGGTGTTCCCCTGGGCGTCTGTAATGGTGATCATGGTGTTGTTGAAGCTGGCGTTCACGTGCGCGACGCCGGAGGTGATGTTCTTGCGCTCGCGCTTCTTGACGCGTGTCGGTTCCTTGGCCATCGCGGAGGCTTGTCCTTACTTCTTCTTGCCGGCGATCGGCTTGGCCGGGCCCTTGCGGGTGCGGGCGTTGGTATGGGTGCGTTGGCCACGGACCGGCAGGCCGCGACGGTGGCGCAGGCCCCGGTAGCTGGCCAAGTCCTGCAGGCGCTTGATGTTCATGGAGACTTCGCGGCGAAGATCGCCCTCCACAATATACTCGCGATCGATGGTCTCGCGGATTTGCAGCACTTCTGCGTCAGTGAGCTGATTCACCCGGCGAGCATCTTCAATGCCTACGGTCTCGAGGATTTCCTTGGCGCGCTGCTGACCGATGCCGTGGATGTACTGAAGCGCGACTTCGACGCGCTTGTTGGTGGGGATATTGACGCCTGCGATGCGGGCCACGCTCTACCTCTCCTGTGCGCGCACGGACAACGCGAAAAGGGCCGGACCCGCCATAGGCGGAACCGGCGCACTGTCGCGCCCTTTCGCGGAATATGTGGTTATAGGCATGCTCACGCCTCAGTCAACCGGGGCGGTCGGTTTGAAGCGACGTTAAGGAACCTTTTGCAGGCCGACCTTGTCCAGCGCAGCGTCAACCGCCGCAGACACGCTAGCGATGTCGGCCATGCCGTCCACTTCGATGAGTTTACCGGACATCTGGTAGTAAGGCAGCAGCGGTGCGGTCTGGGCCGCATAGGCCGACAGGCGCGTCTCGAACACCTCCGGATTGTCGTCGGGCCGGCCTTGCTCCTCAAATCGCTTGGCGATTCGCGAGAGCAGGGCATGATGGTCGACCACCAGCCGCAGCACCACGTCGATCTGGCTGTGTCGATGCGAGAGCATGCCGTCCAGCGCCTGGGCCTGGGCTACCGTGCGGGGGAAGCCGTCGAAGATCGCGCCGCCCGCGGCCTCTGCAGCCGGCAGGTGCTGCTCGATCAGGGCGATGACGATCTCGTCGGAGACCAGCTCGCCCCGGTCCATGATGCCCGCCACCTGCTGGCCAAGAGCGGAGCCCGAAGTCTTGGCCGCGCGCAGCATGTCTCCGGTGGAGAGCTGGACCATCCCATGCTCGGTGACCAGCCGCTGAGCCTGGGTCCCCTTCCCGGCCGCCGGCGGGCCGAACAGGATCAGGTTCATCGCGCCGCCACCCGTGGGGAAACACGCGGGCGCGTGCCCACTGCGCCGCCACCCTTGCCGCGGGGTTTCTTCATCAGCCCTTCGTACTGGTGGGCGAGCAGGTGCGACTGGATCTGGGTCACCGTATCCATTGTCACGGTCACCACGATCAGGATCGAGGTGCCGCCCATGATCTGGGTGGTCGGATTGCCGCTCATGATCGCCTCGGGCACCAGGCAGACGAAGGCGATGTAGGCCGCCCCGATCACCGTCAGCCGCGTGAGGACATAGTCCATGTACTCAGCGGTCCGCTTGCCGGGCCGGATGCCGGGCAGGAAGCCGCCGTACTTGCGCAGGTTCTCCGCCGTCTCGTCCGGGTTGAAGACGATGGAGGTGTAGAAGAAGGTGAAGAAGACGATCAGGCTGCCGTAGAGAAGCAGATAGGCCGGGTGCCCGCGGGAGAGCTGACCCACCACGTTCGGCAGCCAGGGCGCCCACGACGGCGCGCGCCCGCCGCTGGCCACAAAGCCCAGCACCGTGGTCGGCAGCAGCAGCAGGGACGAGGCGAAGATCGGCGGAATGACGCCCGAGGTATTAATCTTCAGCGGAAGGAAGGAGCTGTCGCCGCCATACATGCGGTTGCCGACTTGGCGCTTGGGGTACTGGACGAGCAGGCGGCGCTGCGCGCGCTCCATGAACACGATGAACAGCACCGCAGCCACCGCCAGAGCCAGGATGCCCAGAAGTCCGAACGCGCTCATCGAGCCCGTCTGGGTCTGGGAGAACATCTGCCAGAGCGTCTTGGGGAAGTTGGCCACGATGCCGGCGAAGATGATCAGGCTGGTGCCGTTGCCGACGCCCCGGGTGGTCATCTGCTCGCCCAGCCACATGAGGAACAGGGTGCCGCCGGTCAGCGTCGCCATTGTGGAGATGATGAAGAAGATGCCCGGCTGATCGACCACATGGCCGGCGTGCGACAGACCCTGGGCGATGCCGAAGGACTGAACCAAAGCCAGCAGGACTGTGAGGTAGCGGGTGTACTGATTCAGCGTCTTCTGGCCGGCCGCGCTCTCCTTCTTCAGTTTCTCCCAGGGAGGGTACATCGTGCTCATCAGCTGCACGATGATCGAGGCCGAGATGTAGGGCATCACGTTCAGCGAGAAGATCGCCATCCGCTGGACAGCGCCGCCGGAGAACATGTTGAACATGCCAAGGATGCCCTTGGACTGGCCGTTGAAGGCCTGGGCGAAGGCCTGGATGTTGATGCCGGGCATGGGGATATAGGTGCCCAGGCGATAGACGATCAGCGCGCCGAGGGTGAACCACAGCCGCTTGTGCAGGTCGGTGGCGCGCTGGAACGCCCCGAAGTTCATGTTCGCCGCGAGCTGTTCAGCCGCCGAAGCCATGGCAGGTCCTTAACGCGTTAGCCGCTCGTGATGATGGGGCGGCCCGTTCATCTCAGATAGAGCAGCAACAGCAGATTGGCGAGCGGTCCGGATGCCGCTCTGTTCCCCTCTCCCTCTGCGGGAGAGGGAGGGGCCCGCGATGCGCAGCAGCTTGGGAGGGTGAGGGGTCGCGCCGCGCTCGTAGCTGCAGACGGAGGCGCGGCCCCTCACCCCTTCCCAGCAGAGCTGGGCCCCTTCCCTCTCCCCTTGCGGGAGAGGGAGATCAGGCCGCTTCGGATTCCGCTGCAGGCGCAGGCCGGGTCTCGGTCAGCGTACCGCCGGCGGCTTCAATCGCGGTGCGGGCACCGGCGCTGGCGGAATAGACCGTCAGGGTCAGCTTAGCGGTCACTTCACCGTGCCCAAGCAGGCGGACGCCGTCCAGTTCGCGGCGGATCACGCCGGCGGCCTTCAGCTCGGCCGCGCCGATCGGGGCGGCGACGTCCAGCTTGCCCGCCTCGATGGCCTTGGCGATCCGCCAGAGGTTCACCTCGGCGAAGTCCTTGGCGAAGGGATTGTTGAAGCCGCGCTTGGGCATGCGCATGTGCAGCGGCATCTGACCGCCTTCGAAGCCCTTCATGCCATGGCCGGTGCGCGAGGTCTGGCCCTTCACGCCGCGGCCGGCGGTCTTGCCTTTGCCGGAGCCCTCGCCCCGTCCGACGCGCATCCGCTTCTTGCGGGCGCCTTCGTTGTCGGCGATCTCATTCAGCTTCATGGCCTGCTCCTTTGGAGGCTTGCGCCGGCCCCGGAGAGGACGACTCGGCGGTTGATAAATGCTCCCCCGCTGGGGGAGCCGTCGGCGAACCGACTGAGGGCCGACGCGAAGCGGCGACGCTGCCCCCTCCACCAGCTTCGCTGGTCCCCTCCCCCAAGAGGGGAGGATCAGCTAGCTCAGCCCTCATTCTCGACGCGGACCATGTGGGCGACCTTGGCGATCATGCCGCGGACGTGGGGGGTGTCGGGCAGCTCCGAGGTGCGGCCGATCTTGTTCAGCTTCAACCCCTTCAAGGTCTCGCGCTGGTCCTTGGGGCGGCGGATCGGGCTGGCGACCTGGCGGACGATGACGGTGGCCATATCTTAACCCTCCACGGCTTCAGGCGACGAGGCGCCGTCGGCTCTGCGGCCCAGCACGTCGCTGACCTTCTTGCCGCGCTTGGCGGCGATCTGGCGGGGCGAACTCTGGGCCTTCAGGGCGTCGAAGGTGGCCCGGATCATGTTGTAGGGGTTGGACGAGCCGATCGACTTGGCGACCACGTCGTGGACCCCCAGCGTCTCGAGCACCGCCCGCATAGGACCGCCGGCGATCACGCCGGTGCCCGGAGGCGCGGCGCGCAGCGTCACCTTACCCGCGCCATGCCGGCCCGCGCCGTCATGGTGCAGGGTGCGGCTCTCGCGCAGCGGCACGCGGATCATGGTCTTCTTGGCCTCTTCGGTCGCCTTGCGGATGGCCTCGGGCACTTCGCGCGCCTTGCCATGGCCGAAGCCGACCCGGCCCTTGCCGTCGCCCACCACCATCAGGGCGGCGAACGAAAAGCGGCGGCCGCCCTTCACCGTGGCGGCGACGCGGTTGATGTGGACCAGCTTTTCCTGGATGTCGCTGTCGCGGTCTTCACCGTCGCGGGGACGGCGGTTGCCTTCGTTGGGACGAGCCATCGTTGATCCTTAGAAGCTCAGGCCGGCTTCGCGCGCGGCGTCGGCCAGCGCCTTGACGCGGCCGTGGAATACGAACCCGCCGCGGTCGAACACCACGGCATCGACACCAGCGGCCTTGGCGCGCTCGGCGACGAGCTTGCCAACCGCCGCGGCGGCGGCCTTATCGGAACCCTTCTCGGGCGCACCCTCGCCGCTTTCCAGCGAAGAGGCCGCGGCCAGGGTCCGGCCCTCGGCGTCGTCGATGACCTGGGCGTAGATGTGCTTGGAGGAGCGGTGCACCGACAGGCGCGGACGCCCATTGCCCACGGCCTTCAGCCGCAGGCGGTTGCGCTCAGCGCGGCGCTTGTGAGTCTCGCGAGGCTTAAGGGCCATGGCTTACTTCTTCTTGCCTTCCTTGCGCCGGACCTTTTCGCCGGCGTAGCGCACGCCCTTGCCCTTGTAGGGCTCCGGCGGACGGATGCGGCGGATGCGGGCGGCGACTTCGCCCACCATCTGCTTGTCGATGCCGGCGATCTTCACCTCGCCCGGGCGGGCGGAGGCGAAGGTGATGCCTTCGGGCGGCGGCATGTCGATGTCATGGCTGAAGCCGAGCTGCAGGCTGAGGTTCCGGCCCTTGATCGCGGCGCGGTAACCCACGCCGACGAGCTCGAGCGTCTCCTCATAGCCCTTGGTGACGCCCTCGACCATGTTGTTCACCAGGGTGCGGGTGAGGCCCCACATGGCGTTGGCGCGCTGGCTGTCGCTGGTGGGGGTGAAGCTCACCTGGCCGCCCTCCTGCGCCACGCGGATCTCCTCCGGCGCGGTGTAGGCGAGCTGGCCCTTGGGGCCCTTCACGGCGATCTTCTGGCCGTCCAGCGTCACGGCGACGCCGGACGGAATGGAGATCGCCTTCTTTCCGATACGGGACATGGGACTATCGCCTCAGTAGACGCGGCACAGGACTTCGCCGCCGACGTTCTCGGCGCGCGCAGCCTGGTCGCTCATCACGCCCTTGGACGTGGACAGGATGGAGATGCCGAGCCCGTTCTTCACCGGCTTCAGATCGCCGATGGCGGAATAGACCCGGCGGCCCGGCTTGGACACCCGGCTGATCTCGGCGATGACCGGAGCCCCGTCGAAATACTTCAGTTCGATCTCGAACTCAGGGTGCTTACCGGGCTCTTCGACCAGGGCGTAGCCGCGGATGTAGCCTTCGGTCTCCAGCACGTCGAGCACGCGGCCGCGAAGCTTGGAGGCGGGCGTGGACACCTTGGAACGCTTGCGCATGGCGGCGTTCTTGATGCGAGCGATCATGTCGCTCAGGGGATCGTTGAAAGACATCTTCTCCCCTCCCCTACCAGCTCGACTTCACAAGGCCAGGGATCTGGCCTTGGGAACCGAGTTCACGCAACGCGATCCGGCTCATCTTCATCTTGCGATAGAAGGCCCGCGGGCGGCCCGACACGTCGCAGCGATTACGGATGCGGGTGGGCGAGGAACTGCGGGGCAGTTCGGCCAGCTTCAGGCGCGCGTCGAAGCGCTCCTCCAGCGGACGGCTCTCGTCGTTAGCCAAAGCCTTTAGCTCTGCACGCTTGGCGGCGTAGCGCTTGACGGTCTTGCGGACGGCGAGGTTACGGTTGACGGCGCTCTTCTTGGCCATGTGCCTTCAGCTCCCCGACGCTTGAGTGAACGGGAATTGGAATTCCTTGAGAAGCGCGCGCGCCTCGTCGTCAGTCTTCGCCGTGGTGCAGACGATGATGTCCATGCCCCACATCTGGTCGATCTCGTCGTAGTTGATCTCGGGGAACACGATGTGCTCCTTCAGACCCATGGCGTAGTTGCCGCGACCGTCGAAGCTGGTGGGCTTCAGGCCCCGGAAGTCCTTCACCCGCGGCAGGGCTACGGTGATCAGGCGGTCCAGGAACTCGTACATGCGGTCCTTGCGCAGCGTCACCTTGGCGCCGATCACCATGTTCTCACGCAGCTTGAAGCCGGCGATGGAGTTGCGCGCCCGGGTGGGCTGGGGCTTCTGGCCGGCGATGAGCGCCAGATCCTTCATGGCGGCGGTGGTCTTCTTGGAGTCGTTGACCGCCTCGCCGATGCCCATGTTCAGCACTATCTTGTCGAGCCGCGGGATCTGCATCTCGTTGGTGTAGCCGAACTGCTCGCGCAGAGCGTCGCGCATGCGGGCCTTGTAGACCGTCTTCAGGCGCGGCTCGTAGCGGCCGTCGGCGCCCAGCGACTCGCTAGGCGGCGCGGCGTCGGGACGAGGCGCGCTGGGCGCCTTGCCGGAAGAACTCTTCGTCGGTGACTTAGCCACTGATGACCTCCCCGGTCGTCTTGGCGAACCGGACCTTCTTCTCGCCCTCGGTGCGGAAGCCCACGCGGGTGGCCTTGCCGTTGGAATCCACCATGGCGACGTTGGAGACGTGCAGCGACGCCTCCTTGCGCTTGATCCCGCCCTGGGGATCGGACTGCGACGCCTTAGTGTGGCGCTGGACCATGTTCAGGCCCTCCACCACCAGGCGCGCGTCCTTAGGCATGACCTTCAGGACCTTGCCCGACTTGCCCTTGTCCTTGCCCGCGAGCAGGACGACGGTGTCGCCCGTCTTGATCTTGGCGGCCATCACAGCACCTCAGGCGCGAGCGAGATGATCTTCATGTGGTTCTTCGCGCGCAATTCGCGAGGCACCGGCCCGAAGATGCGCGTGCCGATCGGCTCGGACGACTTGTTCACGATCACCGCCGCGTTCTTGTCGAAGCGGATGGTGGAGCCGTCCTTGCGGGCGATGTCCTTGGCGGTGCGCACGACGACCGCACGCAGCACGTCGCCCTTCTTCACCCGGCCACGGGGAATGGCTTCCTTGACCGAGACGACGA
Organism: uncultured Caulobacteraceae bacterium; assembly: GCA_964249945.1. Lineage (GTDB taxonomy): Bacteria > Pseudomonadota > Alphaproteobacteria > Caulobacterales > Caulobacteraceae > CAHJWH01. The sequence goes on from CAXUEN010000004.1 coordinate 16,681, forward strand.
TGACGTCGCCGACGCTGGCGTAGCGGCGACCCGCGCCGCCCAGCACCTTGATGCACATGACCCGGCGGGCGCCCGAATTGTCGGCGACGTCCAGGTTAGTTTGCATCTGAATCATGGGTTCAGACCTTCTTTCAACTGCTTAACTCTGTTCGACACGGCAAAAAGAACCTCCAAACCGATCTCATTGCCTTCTTCATCAAACAATTTTACTGGCGAATAGCCATCTCTGCTAAGTTGACCAAAAATTTTCCTGATCTCTGCAGGATCGGTGTGTTCATACTTAAATGCCGGCACATTGGACCTATCGTCGTAACCGACCACGGTATACTTCATTGTTCAGCCGACGCGGGAGCGCCCTTGGGGAGGACTTCCCAGGTCTTCAGCTTGGACTTGGGCGCGCACTCGATGATCCGAATGTTCTCGCCGGCCTTGTAGACGTTGGCTTCGTCGTGGGCGTGGTACTTCTTGGACCGGCGCACGGTCTTCTTCAGCACCGGGTGCAGGAAGGTCCGCTCGACCTTGACCACCACGGTCTTGTCGCCCTTGTCGGAAACGACCAGGCCTTCCAGGATACGCTTGGGCATCGGTCGGCTCCCTTACTTCGCCACGGATGCGGCTTGGCGCATCTGGGTCTTGAGGCGCGCGATGTCCTTGCGGATCGCGTTCACCCGGTGAGGCTTCTCCAGCTGGCCCGTGGCCGCCTGGAAGCGCAGGTTGAACTGCTCGCGCTTCAACTCGAGCAGGTTGTCGGACACTTGGTCGGCGGTCAGACCGCGCACTTCGGTCATCTTCATCACGCGGCCTCCGCCAGGTTCTCGGCCAGCACGCCGGCGTCGAGCCGCGTCACCACCTTGGTGCGGATCGGCAGCTTGGCGGCGCCCAGACGCAGCGCCTCGCGGGCGATGTCGTCGGCCACGCCGTCGATTTCGAACATGATCCGGCCGGGATGGACTCGGGCCGCCCAGTGGTCGATGGCGCCCTTGCCCTTGCCCATCCGCACCTCGGCCGGCTTGCCGGTCACCGGAACGTCGGGGAAGATGCGGATCCAGACGCGGCCCTGGCGCTTCATCTGGCGGGTGATCGCGCGGCGGGCCGCCTCGATCTGGCGGGCGCTGATCCGCTCCGGCTCCAGGGCCTTCAGGCCATAGGCGCCGAAGTTCAGCGCCGTGCCGCCCTTGGACGCGCCATGGATGCGGCCCTTGAACTGCTTGCGGAACTTGGTCTTCTTGGGAAGCATCATCTTAGAGACTCACTCCTCAAGCCGCAGGCGCGTCAGCGGGGGGCGCATTGCGGTCGCGGCGCGGCCCGCGGGGGCCACGATCGCGGTCACGACGATCGCCGTCGCCGGCAGGACCCGTGGCTTCCAGAGCCCAGCGCTTGTCCTGGGCCATCGGGTCATGGTCCAGCACCTCGCCCTTGAACACCCAGACCTTGACGCCGATGATGCCGTAGGTGGTAACGGCCTCGGTGAAGCCGTAGTCGATGTCGGCGCGAAGCGTATGCAGCGGCACCCGGCCTTCTCGATACCACTCCATCCGCGCGATCTCGGCCCCGCCGAGGCGGCCCGAGACGTTGATCCTAACGCCCTTGGCGCCCAGGCGCATGGCGGACTGAAGCGAGCGCTTCATGGCGCGACGGAAGGCGATCCGGCGCTCCAGCTGCTGGGCGATGGACTCCGCGATCAGCTGGGCGTCGGTCTCGGGCTTGCGCACCTCGACGATGTTCAGGAACACCTCGCCCTCGGTGATGGCGGCGAGGTCCTTGCGCAGCTTCTCGATGTCGGCGCCCTTCTTGCCGATGATCACGCCAGGGCGCGCGGCATAGATCGTGACGCGGCACTTACGGTGCGGACGCTCGATGATCACCCGGGAGACGCCAGCCTGCTTCAGCCGCGCCTTAAGCCACTTGCGGACCTTGATGTCCTGGTGGAGCAGGCGCGCATAGTCGTCGCCGTCGGCGAACCAGCGGCTGTCCCAGGTCCGGTTTACGCCGAGGCGGAAGCCGATCGGATTGACCTTCTGTCCCATTTAGGCGGCCTCGGCTTGTTCACGGACCACGATGGTGATCTCCGCGAACGGCTTTTCGATGCGCGACGCCCGGCCGCGGGCGCGGGCGGAAAAGCGCTTCATGATCAGGTTCTTGCCCACGAAGGCCTCGGCGACGACCAGGGAGTCGATGTCGAGGTTGTGGTTGTTCTCGGCGTTCGAGATGGCCGAGTAGAGGGCCTTGCGGACATCGATGGCGATGCGCTTGGGGCTGAACTCCAGCTCGTTCAGCGCGCGCTGGACCGGCAGGCCGCGGATGGACTGAGCCACCAGGTTCAGCTTGCGCGGGCTGGTGCGCAGCGAGGCGATCTTGGCCATGGCCGAGGTCTCGGACAGGCGACGGGGCTTGGCTTGCTTGCTCATCGCCTACTTCCTCTTGGCCTTCTTGTCGGCCGCGTGGCCGTAGAAGGTGCGGGTGGGCGCGAACTCGCCAAGCTTGTGGCCGACCATATCCTCGGACACCATCACCGGCACATGCTTCTGGCCGTTGTGGACGCCGAAGGTGAGGCCTACGAACTGGGGCATGATGGTGGAACGGCGCGACCAGGTCTTGATCACGTCCTTGCGGCCGGAGTCCTGGGCCTTGTCCGCCTTCGTCAGCAGATAGCCGTCGACAAACGGGCCTTTCCAGAGGGAGCGGGTCATCGCTTAGCGAGCCTTCCGAGCATGGCGGGAGCGGATGATGAAGCGATCCGTCTCCTGGTTGGTGCGGGTCTTGCGGCCCTTGGTGGGCTTGCCCCAGGGCGTGACCGGGTGACGGCCGCCGGAGGTCTTGCCCTCGCCGCCGCCGTGGGGGTGGTCGACCGGGTTCATGGCCACGCCGCGCACGTGCGGGCGAAAGCCCATGTGGCGGACCCGGCCGGCCTTGCCGAGGTTCTGGTTCATGTGGTCGGGGTTGGACACCGCGCCGACGGTGGCCATGCAGCCGTCCAGCACCATGCGCAGCTCGCCCGAGCCGAGGCGGATCTGCGCGTAGCCCGCGTCGCGGCCGACCAGCTGGGCGTAGGCGCCGGCGGAGCGGGCCATCTGGGCGCCCTTCTCAGGCTTCATCTCCACATTGTGGATGATGGTGCCGATGGGCATGCCCCGCAGCGGCATGGCGTTGCCGGGCTTCACGTCCACCTTCTCGCCAGCCACCACCTCGTCGCCGGCCTTCAGGCGCTGGGGGGCCAGGATGTAGTTCAGCTCGCCGTCGGCGTACTTCACCAGCGCGATGAAGGCGGAGCGGTTGGGGTCGTACTCCAGCCGCTCAACGGTGGCGGGCACGTTCCACTTGCGGCGCTTGAAGTCGACGATGCGGTAGAGCCGCTTGGCCCCGCCGCCGCGGAAGCGCACGGCCACCCGGCCGTTGCCGCCGCGGCCGCCGGACTTGGTCAGGCCTTCGACCAGCGACTTCTCGGGGCGACCCTTGTGGAGTTCGCTGCGGTCGACCAGCACCAAGCCGCGCTGGCCGGGGGTGATCGGGTTATATGTCTTGAGCGCCATGCGTGATCGCTCCCCTTACAGGCCGGTCGTGACGTCGATGGACTGGCCTTCGGCCAGCGTCACGATCGCCTTCTTCACGTCGTCGCGGCGGCCCATGATGCCACGGAAGCGCTTGGTCTTGCCCTTGGTCACCACGGTGTTGACCTTGAGCACGTTGACCTTGAACAGCTCTTCGACGGCCGCGGTGATCTCGTCCTTGGTGGCGTCCTTCGCCACCCGGAACACGACCTTGTTCAGCTCGGAGAGGACCGTGGCCTTCTCGGTGATGTGCGGCGCCAGGATGACGTCGTAGTGGCGTGCGGTCGCGGCCATCAGGCGGCTTCCTTCTGTTCGGTCTCGTCGGCTTCGCCGGAGAAGCGCGCCTCGATGGCCTCCACCGCAGAGCGGGTGAGCACCAGGGTGTCGCGGCGCAGCACGTCGTAGACGTTGAGGCCGGCATTCGGCAGCACGTCGATCAGCGGGATGTTGCGGGCGGCCAGCTTGAAGTTGGCGTCGACCTCAGGGCCCGCGATCATCAGGGCGTTCTTCAGCCCCATGGTCTCGAACTGGGCCCGAAGCGCCGCAGTTTTCGGCGCATCCAGGGTCAGGGCGTCCACCACCACCAAGCTGCCAGCCTTGGCCTTGGAGCTCAGCGCGTGGCGGAGGGCCAGGGCACGGAGCTTCTTGGTCAGGCTGAACTCGTGGCTCCGCACGACCGGACCGTGGGTCTTGGCGCCGCCGACGAACTGGGCGGCCTTGCGGGAGCCGTGGCGCGCGCCGCCGGTGCCCTTCTGCTTGTACATCTTCTTGCCCGTACGGGCGACTTCGTTACGGGTCTTGATCTTGTGGTTGCCGGAGCGGCGCTTGGCCAGCTGCCAGGTCACGCAGCGCTGCAGGATGTCGCCGCGGATATCGGTGATGCCGAACACCGCGTCCGACAGCTCGATCTCGCCGGCCTGGTCGTTGGCCAGGGTGATGACGTTGAGCTTCATCTTATTCGGTCCCCTCGGCGGCGGGCGCCTCAGGCGCTTCGGCCGCGGCGGCGATGTCCGCGGGCTCAGCGGCGGACGCCTCCACCGCACCCGGCTTGCGAAACGCGCCGGGCTTGGGCGCATCGGCGTGGAGCGCCTTCTTCACCGCGTCGCTGACCTTGACGTAGCCGTTCTCCGATCCCGGGACCGAGCCCTTGATCATGATCAGGCCGCGCTCGACGTCGACGCGCCAGACGGTGAGGTTCTGGGTGGTGACGGTCTCGACACCGAGGTGTCCGCCCATCTTCTTGCCCTTGAAGGTCTTGCCCGGGTCCTGGCGCTGGCCGGTGGAGCCGAGCGAACGGTGGGACAACGACACCCCGTGGGTGGCGCGGAGGCCCCCGAAGTTCCAGCGCTTCATGCCCCCGGCGAAGCCCTTGCCGATAGTGGTGCCCTGGATGTCGACCTTCTGGCCCGGCACGAAATGGTCAGCAGTCAGTTCTGCGCCGACCTCGATCAGGCTGTCCGCATCGACCCGAAACTCGGTGACGACGTGCTTGGGCTCGACCAACGCCTTGGCGAAGTGGCCGCGCATGGCCTGGCTGGTGTTCTTGGCCTTCTTGGTCCCCGCGCCGAGCTGGAGGGCGACATAGCCGTCCTTCTCGATCGTCTTCTGGGCGGTGACCTGGCAGCCCTCGAGCGAGAGGACGGTCACGGGCACGTGCTGGCCGGCTTCGTCGAAGAAGCGGGTCATGCCGAGTTTCTTGGCGAGTACGCCGGTTCGCATAATTCCGGCTCCCCTCACAGCTTGATTTCGACGTCGACGCCGGCCGACAGGTCGAGCTTCATCAGCGCATCGACGGTCTGGGGCGTAGGATCGACGATGTCGAGCACACGCTTGTGCGTGCGGATCTCGAACTGTTCGCGGCTCTTCTTGTCGATGTGCGGCGAGCGCAGGACGGTGAACTTCTCGAGCTTGGTGGGCAGCGGGATCGGGCCGCGGACCGTCGCGCCCGTGCGCTTGGCGGTCTGCACGATCTCGCGCGTCGAGTGGTCGAGCACCCGGTGGTCGAACGCCTTCAGGCGTATGCGAATATTCTGACGATCCATACCGATGCCGTCCTCGCGTCCGTTCCGCTCGTACAGTTCAAAGACCTCGACCCCCGGCCCGAGAGCCGAACGCCGTACCTGCGTCCCGAACGCCACCAATCCGATCCGCAGGATCGGCCGCAATGACGAGGGGCCGCAAAACGAAAGGGCCCTGCGCAGCGAGGCTGCGAAGGCCCGGATCACTACCCGCCGGGGAGGGCGCGGTCTGTGAAGTTCGTATCGCGAACCGCGTCTAGGCGACGAGCACCTACGGCCGATTCAACGGAACGCGGTTTATGACGATGTGGAGGGTACGCGTCAAGTGTGGAGTGGCGGTGCTTTCGCGGCCCAGCACGCTCGATCCAGGATCCACCCGGCGTGGGAAATTGTACATGGGCGGCTGACGGAGACGGTGCCCCCTTCGGCGTTGGCGTGAGCCCAAGTCGCATAGGCGTTAAACCACGGCGCGTTTTCCCAGCCAGGGAGGACGTACGCTTGGTAAGACAAAATCACGTCGCCCAACCGATGTGAACTGCGCAACATCGGCCCCCACCCATAGGTGGCTATCACTAAATGCCGCGGACCGGACCATTTCATGGTAGCAATATTGCCAATGCTACCTGAACTTAAAACAGTGTGGCTCGCGCCTGGCCCGTACCTGCTAGGATACACCGCAGTGAATACTTTACTTGACGCATTTCCAAAACCATAGTCACGGTATACACCAGTCTATCGCGCAACGTATTTCATCTCCGGCGACACTCTGTCCACTACTGCATTCTTGCCGCATGAAGAAGATGCGCATGCACCCAACTGGACGCTGAGGCCGGCGCAAATCAAAACGGATGGACGTCGAAAAAGCTTCGTCATCGTTCGCATTCGACGCCAGAATGCACATGGCGTGATGAGCTGGCAAGTTGGCATAGGTCGGAAGGCGCTCAACAGAATGCCTTAGCTCTTTCGGGTGCACCGGGCGTCTGAACTCAGGGCGCTCCTTTCCTGCGGCCGTCGAAGCCGCAAGGAATCTGCATTTACCGTCCCACATCCACCTCGCCCGAACCGATGACGCTCTTGCTCACCGGGCCGTCCACGTGGGCCACGTGGATGTCGCCGGAGCCGACCACGCTGGCGGACAGCCGGCTGGCCGCGCCGCCGAAGCTGAAGTCTCCGGAGCCGGCGATGCTCACCCTCAGGTCGCGCGTGCGGCCGCCGTGGATGCGCACGTCGCCCGATGACGCCATGTTGGCCGTCACGGACGCGTTCACCTGGGCCAAGCTCACGTCGCCCGAGCCGGACAGCGACAGCCGCACAGGGCCGCCCACCGCGCCGGCGCTCACGTCGCCCGATCCGGCGAGGCTGAGGTCGGCGCTCCCCGCGACCGGGCCGACCGCGAGATCGCCCGAGCCCGCCAGCCGACCGTGCGCTTCCCCCGCCCCGTCCACGCGGGTGTCGCCGGAGCCAGCGGAGTCCACCGACAGCGATCCTTGCACGTGACCCGCCTCCCAATCGCCGCAGCCGGTCGGCGACAGCACGAGGCTACGGGTCGGCCCGACCTGGCCGTAGACCGCGCCACTGGTGGCGAGGCGCGCGTCCAGCGGCACGTGGGCGGTGATGACGGGCAGCTCTGCGAGCGGCACGCGGCCCACGCCCTCGACAAAGACGGCGCGATTGTCGCTGGGCCCGCTGTGGAGTCCTCCGAACAGGGAGCCGTGGACGCCTCCGTTCCAAGTCCCGCCGACACAGTGCATACGGTCGCCCCCGAACGGCCGCCCCAGGCCGCCGTCCACGACGATGCGGCCGCCTTCACGGCGGACAGCGAGGTCGGGCACCCGGCTCGGCCCGTGCTGGATGGTGACGGAGATGTCGCTGCGAGGCTCTGCGATCACCACCAGGCGGGCGGCGGCGTGCTCCACCTGGACCTGGGGACCTGGCTGGGCCCGAGCCGTCGAGGCGACCGCCAGCATCGCGCCCGTCGCGGCGAAGATCACGACGATGCTCGTCCCGACCCTGGTCATGCTCACCTCCTGCAGCCTTGGCCATGTGGCTAGACGGTGCTGGCGCTCAGGGCAGCTTAACTCGACTTCATGACCTACCTTTAATGCGTTGGTCGGCTGAGCCTGCGCGGTCAGGCGTCCGGACTGGATATGCGACCGGCCGCCGCTTCGACCGCGAGCAGTCGCATCGCCGTCTCGAGCCAGCGGTCGCCCGCACCCCTGGCGAGGTCGGCAAGCTGGCTCAGCATGTCGCTGATATATCCGCGGATATCGGCGGGCGTGGCGCCTGGCGGGGGCGTATCCAAGGAAGCCACTCTCCTATTGCGAGAGCGGATGTACGCCCCTCCTCCTCCGCGGGCAATCGGCATGTGGCGTTGACACGGCGCCCCGCTCGCCACCACTTACCGCGCCGTCAGACCTCGCGAGCCTCACGCCCCATGAACGTCGTCGTCGTCGAGAGCCCGGCCAAGGCCAAGACCATCAACAAGTACCTGGGCGATAACTACAAGGTGCTGGCCTCCTACGGCCACGTGCGCGACCTGCCGTCCAAGGACGGGTCGGTGCGGCCGGACGAGGACTTCGCCATGAGCTGGGACGTCGATCCCAAGGCGGCCAAGCGGCTGAACGACATCGCCGACGCCATGAAGGGCGCCGACCGGCTGATCCTGGCCACCGACCCGGACCGCGAGGGCGAGGCGATCAGCTGGCACGTGCTGGAGGTGCTGCAGAAGAAGAAGGCGGTGAAGGGCGCGGAGGTCCAGCGGGTGGTGTTCAACGCCATCACCAAGTCCGCCGTCACCGAAGCCATGCGCAACCCGCGCCAGATCGACATGGAGCTGGTGGACGCCTACCTGGCGCGGCGCGCGCTGGACTACCTGGTGGGCTTCACGCTGTCGCCCGTGTTGTGGCGCAAGCTACCCGGAGCGCGATCGGCCGGGCGGGTGCAGTCCGTGGCGCTGCGTCTCGTGGTCGACCGCGAAATGGAGATCGAGGCCTTCAAGACCCAGGAATACTGGAGCGTGGAGGCCGACGTCACAGCCGGCTCCGACCCTTTCCTGGCCCGGCTGGTCAAGCTCGACGGCCGCATGCTGAAGAAATTCGACCTGCCGAACGCCGGCGTCGCACAGGCCGCCCGCAAGGCCGTTGCGGAAGCGAGCTTCACCGTGACCTCGGTCGAGAAGAAGCCGGCCCGGCGCTCGCCCGCGCCCCCTTTCACCACATCGACCCTGCAGCAGGAGGCGGCGCGCAAGCTGGGCTTTTCCGCCCAGCGCACCATGCAGGCGGCGCAGAAGCTCTACGAAGGCGTGGACGAGCAGGGGGGCCTGATCACCTACATGCGGACCGACGGGGTGCAGTCCTCGCCCGAGGCGATCGCGGAGGCCCGCAAGGTCATCGCTAGCCGGTTCGGGAACGCGTATGTCCCCGCCGACGCGCGCCACTACAAGACCAAGGCCAAAAACGCGCAGGAAGCGCACGAGGCGATCCGCCCGACCTCGCTTTCGCGCCTGCCCGGTCAGGTCCACCTCGATGGCGACCTGGCGCGCCTGTACGAGCTGATCTGGAAGCGGATGATCGCCAGCCAGATGGAGTCCGCGCGCATCGAGCGCACCACCGTGGACCTGGACGCCGCCGGCAAGATCGGCCTGCGCGCTGTCGGCCAGGTGATCCAATTCGACGGCTACCTCGCCGTCTATGAGGAGGGCCGCGACGACGGGGGCGAGGACGAGAGCAGCCGCCGCCTGCCCGCCGTCGACGAGGGCGCCCGGGCCGAGGTGCGCCAGGCCCGCGCCGACCAGCACTTCACCGAACCGCCTCCTCGCTACTCCGAAGCCAGCCTGGTGAAGAAGCTGGAGGAACTGGGGATCGGACGCCCCTCCACCTACGCCTCGATCCTGGGCGTGCTGCGCGACCGCGAATACGTGCGCATGGACAAGACCCGCTTCCACCCGGAAGACAAGGGCCGGCTGCTGTCCGCCTTCCTGAAGCAGTTCTTCCTGCGCTACGTGGAATACGACTTCACCGCCGACCTGGAGGAGAAGCTCGACAAGGTCTCCGCTGGCGAGCTGGAATATAAGGTCGTGCTGCGTGACTTCTGGACCGAATTCCAGAAGGCCATCGCGTCCGTCGGCGACTTGCGCATCTCGGAAGTGCTGGAGGAGCTGAACACGGCGCTGGCCCCCGCCATCTTCCCGGAGCGGGAGGACGGCTCCGACCCACGGGTCTGCCATACCTGCGGCACGGGACGATTGAGCCTGAAGGCCGGCAAGTTCGGCGCGTTCATCGGCTGCTCCAACTATCCGGAGTGCCGCTACACCCGCCAGCTCGGCGTCGCCGAAGGCGAGGAGCCGTTGTCCGGCGATCGCGAACTCGGGATCGACCCGACGACCTCCCGCAAGGTGTGGCTGAAGATCGGCCGCTTCGGCCCTTACGTCGAACTCGAGGCCGACGCCGAGGAGAAGAAGGCCAAGCCCAAACGCTCCAGCCTGCCCAAGGGCTGGGAACCGGCCTCCATCGACCTGGACCAGGCGCTTCGGCTGCTCAGCCTGCCGCGCGAGGTGGCGCTGCACCCTGAGGATGACGAGCCGATCTTCGCCGGCCTCGGCCGCTACGGTCCCTACGTCCAGCACAAGACCACCTACGCCAGCCTCGGCGACATCGAGGAGGTGTTCGAGGTGGGCCAGAACCGGGCGGTGACGCTGCTGGCCGAGAAGCGCGCCGGCGGCGGTCGGGGTGCGCGCGGGGCGCCGGCGGCCTTGAAGGAGCTGGGCGCCCACCCCGTCTCCGGCGAGCCGATCCGGGTGCTGTCGGGGCGCTACGGCCCCTATGTCAACGTCGGCAAGGTGAACGCCAATGTGCCCAAGGGCTCGGACCCCTCCGCCATGACGATGGAGGAGGCGGTGAAGCTGCTCGACGAGCGCACGGCCAAGGACGGCGGCGCCAAGGGCAAGCCCGCCCGCAAGGCTCCTGTAAAGGCCGCCAAACCCGCGGCGAAGACCACCGCGGCAAAGCCGGCCACTGCCAGGAAAACCCCCGCCCGGCGCGCCAAGGCCTGACGGCTGCGGCCCTCTCCTACGAGGGGCGAGGGCGTAGCGTCACCGCTCCCAGGGTGTGATGCAGTAGTGGGGCGAACCGTCGCCGGCGATGTAGACGTTCGTGTCGGGGTTGTAGCCGGCGTGATGGTTGAAGCACCAGCGCACGTGGTTGGCGCGGACGACGC
>CAXUEN010000005.1:0-25137 GCA_964249945.1 uncultured Caulobacteraceae bacterium
CTCGCCGGCCAGATCTTCCAGCGGCACGATGGCGAGGTCGCAGCCGGCCTGCGCCACATAGGCCACCGCGGCGTCCACCGCCGCCTGGGCGCCGCTCGGCGGGGGCTGCGTTCCCTCGGCGACTCTCGCAGCCTCGCAGGCGCGCCAGAGGCGGTCGCGGTCGTCCTCTCGCGCGGCGCGGGCGTCCGCGGGATAGGCGTGGCGGCCCTGGCGCTCCAGCCGCACCATCCAGTCGATGTCGCGCCCGGACCACCAGCCGGCCACGGTGGGCAGGTCGTGGGTGGAGGTCATGGCCATGGCGTCGCGGCTCCATCGCTCCGGCGGGATGAAGTGCTCGTCGCCTTGCCGCTCGAACCACAGCACGCGCATGCCCATCATGCCCATGGCCGTCGTCGCCTCGCGGAAGCCCTTCGGCACGGTGCCGAGGTCCTCGCCGACCACGATGGCGCGGGCCAGCCAGGACTCCAGGGCGATGACCCGCAGCATGTCGTCGAATGGATAGCTGAGATAGGCGCCCTCGGCCGGGCTGGCGCCGTGGGGCGCAAGCCAGAGCCGCCGCAGCCCCATGGCGTGGTCGATGCGCACCCCGCCTGCATGCCGCAGCGCTACCGACAGGCTCTCTACGAAGCTCCGATAGCCGCCCCGGCCGAAGGCGTGAGGGGACAGGGCGGCAAGGCCCCAGTCCTGGCCGGCCGGCTGGAACAGGTCTGGCGGCGCGCCCACGGAGAGGCCGGTCAGGAAGTCCTGCGGCCGGCTCCAGACCTGGCTGCCGCCGGCGTCGACGCCCACCGCCAGGTCGGCGATCAAGCCTACGGCCATGCCTGCGTCCTTGGCCGCGGTCTGAGCAGCCTCCAGGCCCTCGGCGGCGCGCCACTGCAGGTAGAGGTGGAACTCGACCTCGGCCCGATGCGCCGCCGCGAACTCTTCGACGGCGGGACCGGCCGGGTCATGGAAGGCCGTGGGCCAGCCCGTCCAGCCGGGCCCGCCGCCGCCCTCCAGGAAGTGGGCGCTCAGGGCCTCGAAGCGGGCGTGGCGTTCAAGCGCCTCAGCCCCATGGATGCGGAAGACCTCGAAGGCCTGACGGTCCGCTTGCGTGGCCGCGAAGCGTTGAAAGCCGGCGCGAAGTCGCGCCAGCTTGGCCGCACCCGCCGTCGGCCAGTCGATCAGCTCTCCCTTAGCCGAAGCCGCCTGGGCGGGCTCGTCCGCCTCAGCGAACAGCACGTTGAGGAAAAGGCGAGTCGAGGGCGCGTAGGGGCCGAAGCGGCTCGGGTCGGCGGCGAACAGGGCGTGTACTGGGCTGATCGCCAGGGCGTCGGCTCCCCGCCGCCCGAGCGCACGGGCCATGTCCGCCAGGGCGTCAAAGTCGCCGAACGCCGCCTCGCACCCCCCGCGCAGGGACGGGACCTGGGCGGCGGCCCCCCAGAGCCTTCGCCCCGGCGCGGCGTCGGCCGTCGTCCAGGCCCGGGGCGGGGCGCAGGCCAATACGAAGCCTGGGCCGGTGTAGTAGTCGGGCCATTCGGGCCCCTGCAGGTACACCGCCCCGTCCTGCACGCGCAACGCAGGCTGCAGCCGGCCTCCGTCCCGTCCCCGGAGCTCCACGGGCAAGCCGGCCGGCAGGGCGGTGCGGACCCACCCGCCGCGAGTGACGGTCAGGAAGCCCTCTCCGGCCGGATCGCCGCCATGCTCCAGGCGCTCGCGGCTCTCGGATATCTGCGCGGCGGTCGCGCAGGGCAGGTCCATGGCGGCGAGGATGGCGCGCAGGCTCTCCGGCGTCACCGTTCGGAATGCGCCGCCCGCGTCCTCCCAGTGCACCAGCAGGCCGGCCTCCTGGGCCAGGGCCGTCAAGGCGTGGTCGCTCACGACGGAGCTCCGAGCCAGGCCGCGAAGCTGAATGGCGGCAGGCGTTCGGCGACGGATGCAGTGGCGTAGATCAACTCGTCTCCGCCATGCGCTTCTACAAGGGGCGCGTCCTCACCCAGATTGAGCATTACAGACAGCCAAACGCCGTCGGCCATGCCCCAGCGGGCCGCAACGGCCCTTTCCCCGATCGCGTGCCCGCCAAGAGCCCTGGCGCCGTCCAGTCGGGGGACGATGTGCCGACGCCGCAGCGCCAGCAGCTCGCCGTAGAAGGCGCGCCAAGCCTGCGCGTCTGGACCGGGCTCAGGGCGGGAGCGGTCGAAGGTCGCTGGGGCGTTGGGATCGGGAATACGCTCGCGCGCTTCCGGCGCGGAGAACGCCGCGAACTTGGCGAACTCACTCCGCCGACCCTCGCGCACGGCGTCGGCCAGTTCGTCGTGGAAGTCGGTGAAGAACAGGAAGGGTGAGCGCGAGCCCGCCTCCTCGCCCATGAACAGCAGCGGGATCTGGGGGCAGAGCAGCATCAGGGCGGTCGCGGCGCGGAGCGCCTGGGGGTCGGCCAGCGCGATGAGCCGCTCGCCCATGGCCCGGTTGCCGACTTGGTCGTGGTTCTGCAGGAAGCTGACGAAGGCGGTGGGCGCCAGGTCGCCGCTGGACTCGCCCCGCGGCGCGCCGTCGTGGTTGGGCGATCCTTCTCCCTGGTAGATGAAGCCCTCGCCCAGGCAGCGGGCCAGCCGCTCCGCCGGGTGATCGGCGAAGTCCTGGTAGTAGGCGCCGGTCTCGCCGGTCAGCAGCACGTGCATGACGTTGTGGAAGTCATCGTTCCACTGGGCGTCGAAGGCGCCGCGAAGGTGACTGGCGCCATTGTGCTCGTTCTCGAGCACGAGGTGGACGTGGCGGTCCGGCCCCGTGGCGGCGCGCACCGCCTGCGCCGTTTCCGTCAGCCAGTCCTGCTCGCTGATGGCGTGCACCGCATCGAAGCGCAGGCCGTCGAAGCGGTACTCCTCGATCCAGTAGATAGCGTTTTGCGTGAAGTAGTCGCGCACCTCGCGCCGACGGAAGTCGATGGCGCCGCCCCAGGGGGTGTGCAGGTCTTGGCGGAACGTCTGCGGCGCATAGGCGTGGACGTAGGCGCCGTCAGGCCCGAAATGATTGTAGACCACGTCCAGGAAGATCATCAGCCCAAGCTCGTGCGCCTGGTCCACTAGCGCCTTCAGCGCGTCGGGCGAGCCGTAGGCCGCGTCCGGCGCATAGGGCAGCACGCCGTCATAGCCCCAGTTCCGTCGCCCCGGAAAGTCGGCGATGGGCATCAGCTCCACCGCCGTGACGCCCAGCGCTCTCAGCTCCGGCAGCCGCTCGGCCACGCCTGCGAAGCCGCCGAGCAGGCCGGCGTGCACCTCGTACAGCACCGTCTCGCGCCACGGGCGGCCCTTCCACTCAGGCGTGCGCCAAGCGTAGGCGCGGGGGTCCACCACGACGCTGTAGCCGTGCACGTCGTCGGCCTGGGCCCGCGAGGCGGGATCGGGGACGGCGAGGTCGCCGAAGACATAGCGGTAGCGCGCGCCGGGGGCGCACTCCGCCTCGGCTCCGAACCAGCCGTCCTCGGTCCGCCGCAGCGGCAGGCGGGCACGGCCCTCGATCTCCAGCTCGGCCCGGTCCTTCGCCGGCGCCCAGATTCGGAAGCGGACCCGGCCGCCTTCCAGCACCGTCGCGCCGAAGCCGGGATCGGCGGCGAAGCGGCTCACGAGGCCGGCCGCTCCGCAGGATCCAGCACGCCCACGAACAGGACGGCCGAACGGTCCTGCACCTCGATCTCGGCGCCCGCGTCCAGCTCGCGCTCCGGAGCGGTAGGATTGGCGCTGTCGATCAGCAGGCGGCGGCTGAAGCTGGAGGGTTCCGGCAGAGTGAAGGCCAGCATGTAAGCCGAGGCGTTCATCATCAGCGTCATGACCTCGATCGAGCCGTCGTCCAGCCGGCTGGCCCGGCGCATGGTCAGGGCGCGCCCCTGGGCATTGTCCCAGTCCTCGGAGGACAGGTGCTCACCGCGCTCGTCGAACCAATCGACGTCCAGGACGCCCGGCGCGATTTCCTCCTGGCCATAGAGGAAGCTGCGGGCGTGCAGCACGGGGTACTCCCGGCGCAGGCAGGTCAGGCGCGCGGTGAACGCGGTCAGCGCCTCGCCCGCCTTCGACCCGGCCAACTCCCAGTCCAGCCAGTTCAGTCCGTTGTCCTGACAGTAGGCGTTGTTGTTGCCGTCCTGGGTGCGGCCGAACTCGTCGCCGGCCAGCAGCATAGGCGTGCCGAGCGCGGCGAACAGGCTCATCAGCATGGAGCGGCGCACCCGGTCGCGAGTGGCCTGGATGGCCGCTTCGTCGGTCGGCCCCTCCACGCCCCAGTTGCAGGAATAATTCTCCCCGTGGCCGTCCTTGTTGTCCTCGCCGTTGGCTTCGTTGTGGCGCTGCTCGTAGGAGACGACGTCGTTCAGGGTGTAGCCGTCGTGGGAAGCCAGGTAGTTGAGCGAGGCCCAAGGGCGGCGCGACCGTCGGTCGAACAGGTCGCCGGAGCCGGAAAGGCGGGCGGCGAGTTCGGGGCGCATGCCCTCGTCGCCTCGCCAGTACTTGCGGACGCCATCGCGATATTGGTCGTTCCACTCCGAGAAGCCTGGCGGGAACTGGCCGAGCTGGTAGCCGCCTGGGCCGATGTCCCAGGGCTCAGTGATCAGCTTCAGCCGCTGCAGCGTGGGGTCGGTGCGCAGCACGTCGAAAAAGCCTGCGCCCCGGTCGAAGCCGTGCGGCTCGCGCCCGAGCGTCAGGCCGAGGTCGAAGCGGAAGCCGTCCACATGGAACTCGTCGGCCCAGTACCTCAAGGAGTCCGCGATCATCTGCAGCACGCGGGTGGTGGAGGTGTTGACCGTATTGCCGGTGCCCGTGTCGTTGATGCAGTAGCGAGGCTGGTCCGGCAGCAGGCGGTAGTAGTTGGCGTTGTCGAAACCGCGGAACGAGAGCGTCGTGCCCTTCTCGCTCCCCTCCGCGGTGTGGTTGTAGACCACGTCCAGGATCACCTCGAGCCCCGCGGCGTGCAGCCGCCGGATGGCGAGCTTCATCTCCTTGACCGAGCCGCTGCTCAGATACCGGCGTTCGGGGCTGAAGAAGGCCAGGCTGTTGTAGCCCCAGTAATTGGACAGCCCCTTCTCCTGCAGGAAGTGGTCCTGCACGAAGCCGTGGACGGGCAGCAGCTCCACCGCGGTGACGCCGATCCGCTTCAGGTGGTCGATGACCTTGGGGTGGGA
Organism: uncultured Caulobacteraceae bacterium; assembly: GCA_964249945.1. GTDB lineage: Bacteria > Pseudomonadota > Alphaproteobacteria > Caulobacterales > Caulobacteraceae > CAHJWH01. The sequence continues at coordinate 5,147 of CAXUEN010000005.1, forward strand.
CAGGGCGGCGAAGGTCCCGCGCTCGGCCTCTGGTACGTCGGCCATCAGCCTGGTGAGGCCGCGGACGTGGGCCTCGTAGATCACCGTATCGGCCCAGGGCGTGTTGGGATGGCGGTCCTCGCCCCAGTCGTACTGGCTGGAGACCACGGTGGCCTTGATCATGTCCGCGCCCGAGTCGAGCGTGGAGAAGGTTGTGTCGTCGCCGCTCTCCACGTCGTAGCCGAACAGCGAGTTCGACCAGTTCAGCTCTCCCTTCACCCCCTTGGCGTAGGGGTCGAGCAGCAGCTTGTTGGGGTTGAAGCGGTGGCCCTCTTCCGGCTCGTAGGGGCCGTAGGCGCGGTAGCCGTAGACCGCGCCCGGCCGGACGTGGGGCAGGTAGCCGTGCCAGACCTCGTCGGTGCACTCCGGCATCCCGAAACGGGCGGTCTCGTGGAGCCCGTCAGCGTCGTAGACGCACAGCTCCATCTTCTCGGCGTTGGCGGAGTAGACGGCGAAGTTCACCCCCAGCCCGTCGAAGCTGGCGCCCAACGGATAGGGCGAGCCGGCGTCCAGCCGCTCCGGCAGATAGTTCAAACGCGTTCCCCCAGCTTCAAGTCAGGTCGGGCTTCAGGACCACCATGGCCAATGGCGGCAGCACCAGCTCCAGCGAGGCGGGCTGGCCGTGCAGGACGTCGCGAGCCGCTTCAACTGCGCCGCCCGCGCCGACGTTCCCGCCGCCATAGGTCGCGGCGTCGGTGTTCAGCACCTCGCGCCAGCGCCCTTCCAGGGGTACGCCAACACGGTAGCCGTAGCGGGGTACGGGCGTGCAATTCATGGCGCAGAGCAGCGGCGCCTCCCCTTCCGCCTTGCGCAGGAAGACGAAGACGCTGTTTGTGGCGTCGTCGCCGATCAGCCACTGGAAACCGGCCGGATCAGCGTCGGTGGCGTGCAGGGCCGGTTCGGCGGCGTACAGCCGGTTCAGGTCGCGCACCAGCCGTTGCAGGCCGGCGTGGGCGGGATCGTCCAGCAGGCCCCAGTCCAGTTCCGCATCGTGGTTCCACTCGCGCCACTGGCCGAGCTCGCCCCCCATGAACAGCAGCTTCTTTCCCGGATGGGTCCACATGAAGCCGAAATAGGCGCGCAGGTTGGCCAGCTTGCGCCAGGTGTCGCCCGGCATCTTGCCGATCAGCGAACCCTTCCCGTGCACCACCTCGTCGTGGGACAGCGGCAGGACGAACTTCTCGGAGAAGGCGTAGACCAGCCCAAAGGTCATTTCGTTGTGCGAGTACGACCGATAGACCGGGTCCTGCTCCATGTACTGCAGCGTGTCGTGCATCCAGCCCATGTTCCACTTGAAGCCGAAGCCGAGGCCGCCGTTGTGCGCGGGCTTGGAGACGCCCGGCCATGAGGTGGACTCCTCGGCCACGGTGAACACGCCCGGGTGCGCGCCGTAGAGCCGGCGGTTCACCTCGCGCAGGAACGCCACCGCCTCCCAGTTCTCGCGCCCGCCCTCGCGGTTGGGCAGCCACTCGCCCGCCTTTCGGGAGTAGTCGCGGTAGAGCATCGAGGCCACCGCATCCACACGCAGCCCGTCCACGTGGAAGGTGTTCAGCCACCAGAGCGCGCTGGAGATCAGGAAGCCCTGCACCTCGCGGCGGCCGAGATTGTAGATCAGGGTGTTCCAGTCCTGGTGGAAGCCCTCCCGGGGGTCGGCGTGTTCGTACAGCGCCGTGCCGTCGAAATGGGCCAGGCCGTGGATGTCGGTGGGGAAGTGGGCCGGCACCCAGTCCAGGATCACCCCGAGGCTCGCGGCGTGGCAGGCGTCCACGAAGCGGGCGAACCCCTCCGGCGGGCCGAACTTCGAGCTGGGCGCGAACTGGCCGAGCGGCTGGTAGCCCCAGGAGCCGCCGAACGGGTGCTCCATGATCGGCATCAGCTCCAGGTGGGTGAAGCCGAGGTCGACGGCGTAGGGGATCAGGCGCTTCGCCAGGCCGTCCCAATCGAGCACGCCCTGCGGATCGCCCTCGGGCCGCAGCCAGGAGGAGGCGTGCACCTCGTAGATGCTGACCGGGGCCGTCCCGGCCTGACGCGCGGCGCGGCCGGCCATCCAGGCGGCGTCCTCCCAAACGTGTTTGAGCGGAGGCGCGACGATGGAAGCGGTGGCCGGGGGCTTTTCGGCTGAGCGCGCCAGGGGGTCGGCGCGCTGGGTGGTCGCCCCGTCCGCACCGACCACCTCGAACTTGTAGCGCTCTCCCGGCTGCAGGCGCGGCACGAACAGCTCCCACACGCCGCCTTCCACGCGCAGGCGCATGGGGTGGCGGCGGCCGTCCCACATGTTGAAGTCGCCGATGACCGATACCCGGCGTGCGTTCGGCGCCCAGACGGAGAAGGCGACGCCCTCCACCCCGTCCAGTCGGGTCGGCTGGGCGCCGAAACGCTCGGCCAGCTTCCAGTGCGCGCCCTCGGCGAACAGGTGCAGGTCCAGCTCGCCCAGCACCAGGCCGAAGCTGTAGGGGTCCTCGGTCTCCTGGACCACGCCATGCCAGTCGATGCGCAGAGCGTAGGGGACGGACGCCGCGACGGCGCCCGAGAACAGGCCCGCCTCGCCGAGCGGCTGCAGCACGGTGAGGCGGCGGCCATCCGCGCGCGCCACGACCTCCACGCCCGACGCGCCGGGCTGGAAGGTGCGGACCACCCTGACGGCCTCGGTGTCGTGGGCGCCGAGGAAACCGAAAGGGTCGGTCAGTCGGCCTTCCAGCAGGTCGGTGGCGAGGGCGGCGTCCAGCTCACTCATTGCAGGACGCCCTCCTGCAAAAGCCTGTCCGCGATGGCGGCCAGCCCGTACAGCGGGGTCTCCAGCCAGTCCGGGCGGTTGGCGGCCTCGTAGGCGACCTCGTAAGCGGCCTTCTCCAGCAGGAAGAGGTCGAGCAGGCCGTCGTCCAGCGCGCCGCCGGCCTCACGGTAGCCGCGCAGGAACACCTCCGCCGAAGCGTGGCGGAAATCATCCGCCAGCGCCTCGGCGCGGGCCTGCCCTGCCTCACCGGGCTCGCTCAGCCCGTGCAGGGCGGTGGCGGCGGCGTAGTCGAAGGAGCGCAGCACGCCCGCCACGTCGCGGAGCGGGCTGTCCTTGGCCCGGCGGGCGTCGAGCGGCTTGGCGGGCTCGCCCTCGAAGTCGATGATCGTCACGTCGCCCGCCGTCACCAGCACTTGGCCCAGGTGCAGGTCGCCATGGATGCGGGTACGCGGGGCGCCCGCCGCGCCTGCGGCCAAGGCCTCAATGTGCGCCTCGAGCGCCCCGCGGCGGGAGGCCAAGTCCCGCGCCGCGGCCTCGCTCTCCCCCCGCCTCCAGCCTTTGGCCACGGCGAGCGCACCCAGCGCTGCGCCCAGCTGCGCCTTGATCCGCGCCGCGAGGGATGTGGCGTCGCCCTCGCCCATAGTCTCGGGCGCAAAGGCCGGGTCATCGGTGGGCTGGGCCAGCACCGCGTGCATCTCGGCGAGACGGCGGCCGAGCTGGGCTGCGAGGGCGCCGTAGCTCTCCAGTCTGTCCTCGGCCGCGTCGGCGGAGACGGCGTGCTCGTCGATCACCCGCTTCAGGTAGTCGAGCGTCCAGGTCCAGCCGTCCCCCTGGTTATAGACGAACCGCTGCAGCAGCATGACGGTGCGAGGCTGTCCGCCCTCGCCGAGCTGGCTCACCTCGCCAAGCAGGCTGGCGGTGTTGGCGAAGCCGCGTTCGGTCAGGACGCGGGTCATCTCGGCCTCCGGATGGATGCCGGGGGTAAGCTTGCGCAGCAGCTTCAGCACCGCGCGCTGGCCGATGATCACCGAGGTGTTGCTCTGCTCGGTGGAGGGCCATTCGGCCGCCATGTCGGGGGTCAGGTCGAACTCGGGCGTGACGCTGAACACCAGCTCCCCGGCCAGGGTCTCGATGCGCGCGTTCTCCCTGAGGGCCGTGACCACGCTTCGGACGAACTCCGGCATGGCGAAGCCGTCGGTGAGAAGGCCGATCTCGCGGCCGCGGCGGACCCGCGCCAGGGAGAGCTGGGGCGCGAACGGCCCGCTCGGCTCGTCCTCCCACATCACGCCCAGCGGCAGGGCGTAGAACTCGCGCCCGGCGTCGGTCGCCACCTCCACCTCGGTGAGCAGCAGCTCGCCCGGCAGGGGCGTGGCGGCGGTGATGGTGGCGTTGCGGATGGCGGCGTCCTTGGCCTGGAACCAGCGGCGCTGGACCAGGTAGTCCGGCAGCACCTCCCGCTCCAGCTCGCCCCGAGCCGGCGTGGAGAGCACGTCGGCGAGGCCCCGGCGCAGCACCAGGGTGACGTGCTCGGCCTCAAGCCCCGTGCCCGCGGTGCTCCAGCTCGGCCCCGCCAAGTCCCCGCACAGCTGGAACCAGGAGAAGCCGTAGGGCGGTAGGCTGAGCAGGTAGGTTAGCTGGCCGATTGTGGGGAATGGCGTGCGGCCGGACAGCTCCAGCGGCGTGAAGCCGGCGAACTCCGACAGGTCCAGCTCCACCGCCTGGGCCGTGCGCGCCGTGTTGGCCACGCACAGGATGGTCTCTCCGTTAAATTCACGCAGGTAGGCCAGCACCTTGCGGTTCAGCGGCCGCAAGAAGCGCAGGGTCCCCCGCCCGAAGGCGGTGTGCTGGCGGCGGACGCCCAGCATGCGCTTGACCCAGTTGAGCAGGCTGTGCGGATCGCGCGACTGCGCCTCCACGTTGATCGCCTGGAAGCCGTAGAGCGGGTCCATGATCGGCGGCAGGGTGAGCTCCGCCGGGTCGGCTCGGGAGAAGCCGCCGTTGCGGTCGGAGGACCACTGCATCGGTGTTCGCACCCCGTCCCGGTCGCCGAGATGGATGTTGTCGCCCATACCGATCTCGTCGCCATAGTAGAGCACGGGCGTGCCCGGCATGGTCAGCAGCAGGGAGTTCATCAACTCCATGCGCCGCCGGTCGCGCTGCATTAGCGGGCCGAGGCGCCGGCGGATGCCGAGATTGATGCGCGCCCGCTTGTCCGACGCGTAGGCGTCCCAGAGGTAGTCCCGCTCCTTGTCGGTGACCATCTCCAGGGTCAGCTCGTCGTGATTGCGCAGGAAGATGGCCCACTGGCAGCCTTCGGGCACGGCTGGCGTCTGGCGCATGATGTCGGTGATCGGGAAGCGGTCTTCCTGGGCCAGCGCCATGTACATGCGCGGCATCAGCGGGAAGTGGAAGGCCATGTGGCACTCGTCGCCATCGCCGAAATACTGCAGCGTGTCCTCAGGCCACTGGTTGGCTTCAGCCAGCAGCATGCGGTCGGGGTATTCGGCGTCCACCGCAGCCCTGATTTTCTTCAGGACCACGTGGGTCTCGGTCAGGTTCTCGTTGTTGGTGCCGTCACGCTCGACCAGGTAGGGGATGGCGTCCAGGCGCAGGCCGTCCACCCCGGCGTCAAGCCAGAAGCGCATTACCTCAAGCACCTTCTCCAGCACCGCCGGGTTGTCGAAGTTGAGGTCCGGCTGGTGGCTGTAGAAACGGTGCCAGTAGTAGGCCTTCGCCGCCGCGTCCCAGGTCCAGTTGGAGACCTCGGTGTCCAGGAAGATGATGCGGGTCTCCGGCCACTTCTCGTCGTCGTCGGACCAGACGTAAAAGTCGCGCTCCGGCGAGCCCGGGGCTGCGTTGCGGGCGGCCTGGAACCAGGGGTGCTGGTCGGAGGTGTGGTTGATCACCAGTTCGGTAATTACCCGGATTCCCCGTGCGTGCGCCGCCTCAATGAAGCAGCGGGCGTCTTCCAGGGTGCCGTATTCAGGATGCACGCCGATGTAGTCGGCGATGTCGTAGCCGTCGTCTCGCCGGGGCGAGGGGTAGAAGGGCAGCAGCCAGACGGCCGTGACGCCCAACTCGGCGATATAGTCGAGCTTCGCCATCAGGCCGGCGAAGTCCCCGACGCCGTCATTGTCCGCATCGAAGAAGCTCTTGACGTGGAGCTGGTAGATGACCGCGTCCTTGTACCATTGCTGGTCTTGGGCGGCGGCGGTGGTCTGGTCGGTCATGCGGAACAGTCAGTCTGAAAAGCGGATGTAAAGCCCCCTCCCCCGAGGGGAGAGGGGGTGCGCGCAAGTCGGTTCACAACGCCACCTTCGGCGGCACGCGGAGCGACCAGATGGCGTAGGGCTGACCGGGGTCGAGCCGCACCGACTGCGACTTGCCGGTCCAGCCGAACCGGGCTTCCCAGACCAGGTCTTCCACTTCCACCGTCGCGTCGTCGCCCAGGCCCCAGGCCCACAGCGGCAGCTCGAAGCCGGTCTCCTGGGCGTCGTGCGGGTCAAGGCTGACGGCGACCACCACCATGTCGTCCAGACCCGCGGTCGCCTTGGCGAAGACCAGCACCTTGTCGTTCCAGGCCGGCAGGAACTGGACGCCGAGGTGGGTCTGCAGCGCCGGGTGGCCCTTGCGGATGCGGTTCAGCTTCGTGATCTCGGCGACGATGTCGCCGGGCGCCCGCGCGGGGCGCGGCCTAATCTCATACTTTTCGGAGTCCTTGTATTCCTCGCGACCCGGCAGGGGCTCCGCCTCCAGCAGCTCGAAGCCGGAATAGACGCCCCACAGCCCCGACAGCGTCGATGCCAGGGCCGCCCGGATGAGGAAGCCTCCCCGACCCGAAGTCTGCAGAAAGACCGGGTTGATGTCCGGGGTGTTGACGAAGAAGTGAGGGCGGAAGAACTCCTTGGGCGCGCTCTCGGTCAGTTCAGTCAGGTACTCCATGAACTCCGCCTTGGTGTCGCGCCAAGTAAAGTAGGTGTAGGATTGGGAGAACCCGATCTTGGCCAGGCGGTACATCACCTTGGGCCGGGTGAAGGCCTCGGCCAGGAAGACCACGTCCGGATGGGCGGAGCGGACCTCACGAATCATCCACTCCCAGAACGGCAGCGGCTTGGTGTGGGGGTTGTCGACCCGGAACAGCCGTACGCCCTCGCCCACCCACAGCAGCACGTTGTCGCGGAGCGCCAGCCACAGGTCCGGGATCGCCTCGGGCTTGTAGAAGTCGACGTTGACGATGTCCTGGTACTTCTTGGGCGGGTTCTCGGCGTACTTGATGCTGCCGTCCGGGCGCCAGTCGAACCAGCCGGGATGCTCGCGGAGCCACGGGTGGTCCGGCGAACACTGGATGGCGAAGTCGAGCGCGATCTCCAGCCCCTGCTCCGCCGCCGCCGCGATCAGGCGGCGGAAGTCCTCGAACGTGCCGAGTTCGGGGTGGATGGCTTCGTGGCCGCCCGCCTCGGAGCCTATGGCGTAGGGGCTTCCGACATCGTCCTGGCCCGGCGTCAGGCTGTTGTTGCGGCCCTTGCGGTTCTTGGCGCCTATGGGATGGATCGGCGGGAAGTAGAGCACGTCGAAGCCCATGGCCCGCACGTGCGGCAGCCGCGCGATCACGTCGTCGAAGGTCCCGTGGCGGCTCGCGTCATCGGTCTGCGAGCGCGGGAACAGCTCGTACCAGCTGGCGTACCGCGCCTGCAGCCGCTCAGCGTCCACGAACTGCGCCGGCGAGCGCAGGCGGAAGGGTCGGTCGTCGGCGCTGCGCATCAGCCCGGCTAGGCCGGGCTCCAGCAAAATGTCGCCGACCGAGGCGTCATCAGCGCCTTTCAGCCGGGCGAGCACGTCCTTCAGGCCGCTCTTCAGCTCCCCCGACACCGGCTTGCAGGCGCGCTTGACGAGTTCGACGCCTTCCTTGGCGTCCACCGGCTGGGCGACGCCAGCGTCACGCTTCTTGGCGTAGTCGCGTCGGAAGCCGCCGAAGCGGTCCAGCCACGCCTCCACCACAAACTCGTAGTGCCCCAGCCGGCCAAGGAGGAAGTCAGCCCGCCAGCGGTCGTTCTCCAGCGCTGCCATGGGCGCGCTGCTCCAGCCCGGCTGGTCCAGTGCGCGCCATTGCAGTTCGGCGGCGAGCTGTTCATGGCCGTCGCTGAAGACGTCGGCTTCGACGTCCACCCGCTCGCCGACCACCCGGCGCACGGGGAAGCTTCCGCCGTCCACCCGAGGCGAGACGCCCTCCACCACCAGCCGCGGCGTACGCGCCGCCGCCTGGGCGGAGGTCGGACCCGAGGCGAGCGGATGGGCGATGGCGCGGCTGCGCCGGGCAAGCAGCAGCCGCACCTCGCCGGGCCGCAGCCCGGCGAAAGGCTTCGCGGCGCCGTCGATGCGCACGAACGGCTCGAACTCGGCGCCCGCCTGCGCCAGCAGCGCCTCGCCGCCGGGTGCGGCGGAGGCGCGCAGGTCGGGGTTGATCAGGATCAGCAGGGCTGCACCGGCTCGGCGCACGTCGGGGGCGTCGGCCTGCAGGAGCGCCGTGACGGGCGCGCCCTCCCCCGTCAGCACCCGCATCTCGCCCCCGAAGCGGGACAGCTCCCCGCTCAGCCCGTTGGCGGCGCGCACGGCCTCGCCTAGGTCGACGAAGGGCGACTGCAGGCTCGCGACGAAGTGTTCCGCCTCACCGCCCCGCGCGTCCAGCGGCTCGCGGCTCGCGGCCTCGAATCCCATGGGGACGAGTAGTCCGACACCCGTCGCCGCCGCCAGCGCCAGCCGCTGTTCGTAGGCCCGGGAAGCCTCCACCGGGTCTGCATGGCCGGCGGACAGCCGGGGTCCGAAGGGCGGCTCCACCTCGGCGATCAGGGGCGCGACCGTGCGCAGGGCCTCGTGCTCCTCCACGAACCAGCGCGCCCGGCTGTCCCACCAGGGCAGCGAGGAGGTGAGCGCGTCGAAGCCGCAGCCGCCGAGCGCCAGCACCGCCTCCCGCGGCGCCGCCTGGGTCTCGGCTAGGAAGACCAGGTCCGGCGCCCGACGGCGAAGCTCACCGATGAGACTGCGCCAGAAGGCCGGCGGCGCGACATGGGGCTGCAGCACCCGCACGCCCTTCAGCCCGGCCGCCGCCCACTCGGCGATCGCCGCGCCGGCGAACTCGGCGATGACCTGGGCGGTGTCCGGCCTGTCGAAGCACGGGCGCGCCTCGTCGGAGGCGGAGGAGAGCCGTCGCGGATCCACCGCCGCAGCGCCACTTATCTCGAAAAGCTCCGGGTGCGTCTCCACCAGGGTGTGGCGCGGCGCTAGGCGATGGAGCGCCAGGTCCATGAACAGCTGGAGGCCTCGCGCCTGCACCTGCCCGGCCAGGCCCGTGAACGCCTCGAGCGCGTCGCCGCCGCCAAGGGCGGCGTGGGCGCGGGCGTGATCGGCCGTCAAGAAGACGTCGCCATCGGGGCCCGGCTGAAAGATCGGGGAGACCAGTACGGTGTCGAAGCCCAGCGCCGCCACCCGATCCAGGTGCACGGCGACCTCAGGCTTCGAGCCCAGCAGCGGGAGGTGGAGGTAGTAGATCCGCCGCGCGGCCGAAGACCGTCCCTGTTCCGTCCCCGCCTGCATTCCGTCACGTCCAGGCCGCGGCGCCCCAGCCAGCCGCATCCCGCCGTCAACGACAGGGACCGTCGAGCGTTCCGATCCTGCGACCATGCTCAGACGTCTGCAGGGGTTTCGGGCAGCTGGTGCAGGGCGGCCACGAAGGCGTCGCGCCACCAGGCGGCGTCCTGGGTCTGCACCCCGTGGAACAGGCTCTCCCAGCGGCGGATGCGTTCAGCCCTGGGCATGGCCAGTCCGCGCGCGATGGCGTCGGCCACGTCCTCTCTGCTGTAGGGGTTGACGATCAGCGACTCGCCCATCTGGGTCGCAGCGCCGGCGAAGCGCGACAGCACCAGCACCCCGGGATCGTCGGGGTTCTGGGCGGCGATATACTCCTTGCCCACCAGGTTCATGCCGTCGCGGAGCGGCGTCACCAGCCCCACCTTGGCGGCGCGGTAGAGCCCCGCAAGCGCATCGCGACCGTAGGAGCGGTTGACGTAGCGGATGGGACTCCAGTCGATGGTCGCATAGGCCCCGTTGATCCGCCCGGTGACCGCATCCAGCCTGGCGCGGATGTCCTGATAGGCCTCCACGTCGCCCCGGCTGGTCTGGGCGATCTGCAACAGGAAGACCTTCTCGACTAAGTCGGGATGGCTCTCCAGAAGCTCCTCCACCGCCAGGAAGCGCTCCTCCAGCCCCTTGGAGTAGTCGATCCGATCCACGCCCACGATCATCTCGCGGAACACCCCGGTGGCGGCGGCCCGGTCGTAGCTGCGCCGGGCCTCGGGCGAGCGGACGATCTCGGCGAAGTTCTGCGCGTCGATGCCGATAGGGAAGGCCGCGGCGCGGATGGAGCGGCCGAAGGCGCGCACGACGGCGTCGTCCAGCACCTCGCCCCCCGCCTCGTCCAGGACGTAGCCATGGAAGGCCTCCAGCCAGTCGGCGGTCTGGAACCCTACCAGGTCGTAGTCGAAGAGCGAGCTGACCAGGTCGCGGTGGCGCGGCAAGGTGGTGAGCAGCTCCCGCGCCGGCCAGGGGATGTGCAGGAAGAAGCCGATCCGGTTGCGACACCCCATGCGCCGCAGCTCCCGCGCCAGGGGGATCAGGTGATAGTCGTGCACCCAGATGATGTCGTCGTCCTGCAACAGCGGACGCACGGTCTCGGCGAAGCGGGCGTTCACCCGGGCGTAGCCTTCGCCGAACAGCCGCTCATAGTGGGTCAGGTCGGTACGGTAGTGGAACAGCGGCCACAACACGGTGTTGGCGTAGCCGTTGTAGTATTCCTGGACGTCCTGCTCCTCCAGATCGATGGTCGCCACGGTGACGCCGTCGGTCTGCTTCAGGTGCGGCACGCCGGTGAAGGTGGGCGCAACGTCCCCGCTCCAGCCGAACCAGACGCCCTCATAGCGGGTGAGCGCCGCCGCCAGGGCCATGGTCAGGCCGCCGACCGAGGCGCCGCCGCGCTCGGGCATGGCCACCCGGTTGGAGATGACGACAAGCCGGGCCATGCGCTCAGCCGCGCCCCGGCTGGACGTCGGACCCGGCGAAGGCCTCCAGCCAGCTCAGCACGGCGGGAACGTTCTCAAGGCGGAAGGCGGCGGCGGTGTCACGCTCCGGCCCTACCAGGACGCCATGGCCACCGAGATCGCGGGCGGCCTCGAAGGCCGACTCGTCGGTGAGGTCGTCGCCGAAGAACACGGGTTCGGCGCCGCGGAACGGCGGCTCGGCCATGAAGGTCCTGAGCGCGTCGCCCTTGTTTCGCCCCGGCGTGCGGACCTCGGCCATCATGTCGCCCCTCTGCAGCGCCAGCCCGGTCTCGTCCACCATCCGCACCGCGGCGGCGTTGGCCATCTCCGCCAGCTCGGGCGCGGTGCGGTAGTGCAGCACCAGGCCCAGTCCCTTGTCCTCCAGCAGCATGGCGGGATGCGCCTTGGCCAGGGCGGTGAACTCCGCGCGCGCCCGCTCCAGGCCAGGATGGGGCGGCGAAGACTCCAAGCGGCCTTCGGCGTCGCGGTGCTCCAGCCCGTGTACGCCGGAAGCTGCGACCACCGCGCCCGCGGTGATGCGGTCCATATCCGACAGGGCGCGCCCGCTGATCACGGCCACCCGGCCTCGAAGCCGGGACCCCAGACCCTGCAACAGCTGGGTGAGCCGCGGCGTCGGCCCCACCTCCTCCGGCCTGCGCTTGAACTCCGCCAAGGTGCCGTCGATGTCGAGGAACAGCGCGGTCCGGCTCGCATCGGGCTTGGGCGGCGAAGGCAGACTCATTGGAGGAGAACTACACCGAGAGGCCGCCCGGACAAGCGCTTGAAGTCATCTATCCGGACGGCGCTCGGATATCACTGGATCGTGGCGCGCCCGATCTCCAGCCGGCCATCGCCCGCGTGGACGTCGATCACCGAGCCGTCGGCCAGGTCGCCCGAGAGCAGCTTGCGGGCGATGGGGTCGATCAGCTCCTTCTGGATCACTCGCTTCAGCGGGCGCGCGCCATAGACCGGGTCATAGCCCTTCTCGCCGAGCCAATGCAGGGCGCCTGGATCCAGCGAGATGGCCATGTGGCGGTCGCCGAGCATCTTCTCGACCCGCTGCAGCTGGATCGACACGATGGAATCCATCTGCGCCCGGCCGAGCCGCTGGAACAGGATGATCTCGTCGATCCGGTTCAGGAACTCGGGCCGGAAGTGGCGGCGCACGCTGTCCATGACCAGCGGGCGGGCGGTCTCCACGTCCGCGTCGTCGGGCAGGTTGGCCAGCGCCTCGGAGCCCAGGTTCGAGGTCATCACGATCAACGTGTTGCGGAAGTCGACCGTGCGTCCCTGGCCGTCCGTCAGCCGCCCGTCATCGAGCACCTGCAGCAGCACGTTGAACACGTCCGGGTGCGCCTTCTCCACCTCGTCGAACAGCACGACCTGGTAGGGCCGCCGCCGCACCGCCTCGGTCAGCGCTCCGCCCTCGTCGTAGCCGACATAGCCCGGGGGCGCGCCGATCATGCGCGAGGTGGAGTGCTTCTCCATGTACTCGCTCATATCGAGCCTTGTGACCGCGGCTTCGTCGTCGAACAGGAACTCGGCCAGCGCCTTTGTCAGCTCGGTCTTGCCCACGCCCGTGGGGCCCAGGAACAGGAACGAGCCGATCGGCCGGTTCGGGTCCTGCAGCCCGGCGCGCGCACGCCGCACGGCGTCGGAGACCGCGACCAGCGCCTCCTCCTGCCCGACCACGCGGCCGCGCAGCACGTCCTCCATGCGCAGCAGCTTGTCGCGCTCGCCCTCCAGCATCCGCTCCACCTGCACGCCGGTCCAGCGCGAGACCACCTGGGCGATCTGCTCGGCGTCCACCACCTCGGGCGCCAGCTGGTCCTGCGGCTTCTCCGCGCCTTCCGCCTCGGCCAGCTCGCGCTCCACGATGGGAATCTGGCCGTAGAGGATCTCCGAGGCCCGGGCGAGGTCGCCCCGACGCTGGGCCTGCTCCAGCTCCATCTTCAGCCGATCCAGCGCCTCGCGGGAGGCGGCGGCGGCGCCCACCTTGGACTTCTCCGCCTTCCACTGGGCGGTCATGTCCTCGGACTGGGCCTGCAGGTCCTCGACCTCGTCCTCGAGCTTCTCCAGCCGCTGCTTGGAGGCTTGGTCGGTCTCCTTGCGGAGCGCCTCGCGCTCGATCTTCAGCTGCACGAGCCGACGATCGATCTCGTCCAGGGCCTCGGGCTTGCTGTCCACGGCCATGCGCACGCGCGACGCCGCCTCGTCCATCAGGTCGATGGCCTTGTCGGGCAGGAAACGGTCGGCGATGTAGCGGTTGGACAGGGTCGCGGCGGCCACGATGGCGCTGTCGCTGATGCGCACGCCGTGGTGGACCTCGTACTTCTCCTTCAGCCCCCGCAGGATGGAGATGGTGTCCTCCACCGTAGGCTCGGACACGAAGACGGGCTGGAAGCGGCGCGCCAGCGCTGCGTCCTTCTCCACGTGCTTCCTGTACTCATCCAGCGTGGTGGCGCCGACGCAGTGCAGCTCGCCCCTGGCGAGCGCGGGCTTCAGAAGGTTAGAGGCGTCCATCGCCCCGTCGCCCTTCCCAGCCCCGACAAGAGTGTGCATTTCGTCGATGAACAAGATGATCTGGCCGTTGGCGCCGGTGGTCTCGGCCAGCACAGCCTTCAGCCGTTCCTCGAACTCGCCCCGGTACTTTGCCCCGGCCACCAGCGAGCCCATGTCGAGCGCCAGCAGGCGTTTGTCCTTCAGCCCTTCCGGCACGTCGCCGTTGACGATGCGCAGCGCCAAGCCCTCCACGATGGCGGTCTTGCCGACGCCTGGCTCGCCGATCAGCACGGGGTTGTTCTTGGTGCGGCGCGACAGGACCTGGATGGTCCGCCGGATTTCCTCGTCCCGTCCGATCACGGGGTCGAGCTTGCCGTCCCGCGCCGCCTGGGTCAGGTCGCGCGCGTAACGGCGCAGCGCTTCATAGCCCTCCTCAGCCGAGGCGCTGTCGGCGGTGCGGCCCTTGCGGACCTCCGCGATCGCGGCCTCCAGCTTTTCCGGCGTGACGCCGGCCGAGCGCAGCGCCTTGGCCACCTCGCCGCCGTCGGTAGCCAGCGCCAGCAGCAGCCGCTCAGTGGTGACGAAGGCGTCGCCCGCGGCTTTCGACCTGTCCTCGGCCACGGCCAGCACCCGCGCCAGGTCCGGCTTCATGTAGAGCTGCCCCGAGCCGCCCTCGACCTTGGGTATCCTGTTCAGCGCCGCGTCTACGGCGGCCACGACCTCGTCGGGCCGTCCGCCCGCCTGCGCGATGAGGCTGCGCGCAAGCCCCGAGCCGTTCGGCCCGTCCCGCTCGTCGAGCAGCGCCTTGGCCAGGTGCTCGGGCGAAAACTGCTGGTGGTTCCGCGCCAGCGCCACCTGCTGCGCGCTCTGGATCGCCTGCTTGGCGCGATCCGAATAGCTGTCGATGTTCATTCAAGTCCCCTTACGGCGGATACTCGCCAGCGCCTTCGAGAAGCACGCCAGCGGCAGAGAGAATGTGGGTGTGACTTACCAGCCACACAAGCACGGGCCACATCCCCGGCGTTCCTTAGGTCGGCTGCAGTGGCGAGCTATGCCGATGCAGGCAGAAGAAGCTGCGCGTTCAGCACGCCATCTCGAAACGCGGTCTTACCGATCACCCAAAGGAGTCCTGCCATCCAAGGAGCGCTCGGGAGCGCCAGATATAGTCCCAACGTTAGGAGGACGAGACCACGCACGAGTCGGCCACGTTTGAGAAGGAGGCTACCTTCATAGGTCAGAACTCCAGCACCTGTCAGAACGCCGACCGCGCCCATAAGAAGTAAATGACCCAGCCAAAACGGCGATAGCGAGGACATGGCCGATGGCAATTACGAAGATGTATATCTCAGTAGAACACCTCCGCCAGCATCTCCTCCATCTGAGCCCACGACCGCCGGTCGGCATGTTCGTCATAGCGGGCGAACTCGGGGCGGCCGAGGCGGCCGCAGTCCGGGTCGGTGAAGCTGTGCACCACGCCGCCGTAGACCGTCATCGTGTAGTCGACGCCCGCCTCGCCCAGCATCTTGGCGAAGGCGTCGCGCGCCTCGGGCGGGATGGAGGGGTCGTCGGCGCCCACCATGGTCAGCACCTTGCCCTTGATCGCGCCCGCATCGCCCGGCGAGGTGACCGCCAGCCCGCTGTGGAAGCCGATCGCGGCGCGCAGATCCGCACCCGACAGCGCCAGCTCGTAGGCCATGGTGCCGCCGAAGCAGAAGCCGATGGCGGCGATCCGGGAGGCATCGACCTCCGGTCGGGCGGCCAGCAGCTTTAGCGGTTCGAGCGTGCGGGCGCGCACCTTATCGGCGTGCTCGCGGAGCGGCTGCATCAGCTCGCCGATTCGGCTCATGTCCGCGGCTTGCGCCCCTCCCCAGAGGTCGCACTCCAGCGCCACGTAGCCGAGCGCTGCGATCTGCTCCGCCTTGGCCCGCGAGTGGGCGCCGGGGCCAAAGGCGTGGGGGAAGACCAGCACGCCGGGACGCGGGCTGGAGACATCGTCGGGGGTCAACAGCGTGCCGGTCATGTCGAGGCCGTCGGCCGTGTAGCGGAGCGTTTCAGTGTTCATGCGGGGGTCTTGGGGTGAGGTTGTAGTCCGGCTTATAGCGTGAGCCTCTCCCCGTCATCCTCGGGCTTGTCCCAAGGATCAAGGCCGGCCTCTGCGCAACGCCTGCAGCGCGTAAGCGCCCAGCAGTTGATCACTCGATCCTCGGGACAAGCCCGAGGATGACGGAGCGAAAAGAGCAGGCGCGGCGGCTGCCGCCCCGGTCAGGCGCTCATCGCCTCAGGCTCGCGCCGCTCGCGCTTCACCAGCAGCTTGTTAAGCGCGTGGACGTAGGCCAGCGCCGCCGACACCACCGTATCGGTGTCCGCCCCCTGCCCGTCCACCAGCCGGCCGTTCTCCTGCAGGCGCACGGTGCAGCGCGCCTGGGCGTCGGTCTCCGGCGTCACCGCGCCGATGGAAAAGAGGGCCAGCGTCGCCTCATGCGGGAACAGCTCGCGGATGGCGCGGAAGGCGGCGTCCACCGGGCCGTCGCCCTGGGCCTGGGCGGAGCGGCGGACGCCGTCGATGCTCAGCACCAGATTGGCCGTCGAGGGGCCCTTGGAGCCTGAGCGCACCTCCAGCTCCTCGAAGCGGACCCGTTCATGGTCGCGCACCACCGTCTCGTCGATCAGGGCGATGATGTCGTCCTCGAACACGGTTTTCTTGCGGTCGGCCAGGTCCTTGAAGCGGCGAAAGGCCTCGTTCAGCCGGTTGTCGCCGATCTCGCCATAGCCGAGCTGCACCAGCTTGTCGCGGAAGGCGGCGCGGCCGGAATGCTTGCCGAGCACCAGGTTGGACTTGGTCCAGCCAACGCTGTCCGGCGTCATGATCTCGTAGGTCGCGGCGTTCTTCAGCATGCCGTCCTGGTGGATGCCGCTCTCGTGGGCGAAGGCGTTCCTGCCCACGATCGCCTTGTTCGGCTGCACGTCGAAGCCGGTGATGGTGGACAGCAGGCGCGAGGTCTTCAGGATTTTGGTGGTGTCGATGTGGTGGACGTAGGGATTGGCGTCGGGGCGGGTGCGAATGGCCATCACCACCTCCTCGATGGAGGCGTTTCCCGCCCGCTCGCCGATGCCGTTGATCGCGCCCTCAACCTGCCGGGCGCCCCCGTCGAACGCCGCCAGCGTGTTGGCCACGCCCAGGCCCAGGTCGTTGTGATTGTGCGCCGACAGCACCACCGCGTCGGCGCCCGGGACACGCTCGCGAACGGTGGAGAAAATGCGCTTCAGGTCGGCCGGCACAGCGTAGCCCACCGTGTCGGGGATGTTGATGGTGGTCGCGCCGGCGACGATGGCGGCTTCCACCGCACGGCACAGGAAGTCGATGTCGGTGCGGGTGCCGTCCTCGGCAGACCATTCCACGTCCTCGGCGTGGTTGCGGGCCAGGGTCACCGAGGCGGTGATGGCGTCCAGCACCGCGTCGGGCTCCATGCGCAGCTTGAACTTCATGTGCAGCGGGCTGGTGGAGATGAAGGTGTGGATGCGCTTGCGCTCGGCCCCGCGCAGCGCCTCCGCCGCGCGCACGATGTCGCCGGGAGAGGAGCGGGCTAGGCCGCAGATCACCGGGCCGCGCACGGTCTCGGCGATGGTGCGGACCGCGGCGAAGTCGTCGTTGGAGGCGATGGGGAAGCCCGCCTCGATCACGTCAACGCCTAGTTCCGCCAGGGCCTCGGCCATGCGGACCTTCTCGCTGAGCGTCATGGAGAAGCCCGGCGACTGCTCGCCGTCGCGGAGCGTGGTGTCAAAGACGATGACGCGGCCGTGCGGCAGGGCGCCGAAGTTGGGGTGCTGGATGGTCATGGGTGTCGCCTGGATGGGATGGCCGTCGCTTCGATGGGCTCCGCTCAGCTGAGCGGCCGTCGTCCCCTGAGCGCTCGGACCCTCTCGGAGGTTCGGCGTCCGCTCAGGGGCGGATAAGTCGAAGGCGGCTGAGGCCCGCACGCGCGAAGGCGCTCAGGCTGGCGTTCGCTTCGGGATCGAAGGCGGTCATGACAGAGTTCATGCCTGAGAGGTTCCCGGGAGGCAAGCCGCAGCGATGCGTTTCGGCAAGATTTCACCTGTAACACGTCAAGTCGGCCTGGAGCACGGCACACTTGTTGCGCGCTGGGCCGATCAGCGTTTGCGTCACGGCGCAAGTCATGCTTTACGGCCGGCGTTGTCATGGACCCGCCATGCCCCGCTTCGCCCGACTTCGCCGCTCCGCAGCCGCCGGCCTCGCCGCTCGGGCGCGCATAGCCGCGCTAGCTTCAGCGCCGGGAAGCCGGACGTCCGCCACGAGCTGAGACCCCAGTCAAAAGCTTAGCCGAGACGCCCGCTCGCTGACCCCGGTGGCGGGCTTTTTCTTGACCTGCGCGCCTCGCGGCGGAAAACCCCCGACTCCAACGACACGCGGCCCAGCCGCCCCGATCCAGGCGAACCATGACCTCACCGATGACGCCCCTGGCCGCTCACATCTGGATGAACGGCGAGGTGAAGCCCTGGGCGGAATGCCAGGTGCACGTGCTGAGCCACGCCCTGCACTACGGCACCTCGGTGTTCGAGGGCATCCGGGTCTACGACACGCCCAGGGGCCCGGCGGTGTTCCGACTGACCGACCACATCCGCCGCTTCTTCGACTCCGCCCGCATCTACGGCTTTCAACCGCCCTACGGTGAGGCGGAGATCATCGCCGCCTGCAAGGCGATCACGGCGAAGAACGGGCTGATGAGCGCCTACATCCGCCCCGTCGCCTTCCTCGGGGAATGCGGCATGGGGGTGATCCCCAAGCCCGACCGCGCGCCGGTGGACGTGGCCATCGCCGCCTTTCCCTGGGGCGCCTACCTGGGCGAAGAGGGCCTGGAGAAGGGGGTGGACGTCTGCGTCTCCTCCTGGGCGAGGCTGGCGCCTAACACCGTGCCGGCCGCAGCCAAGGCCGGGGGCAACTATCTATCCAGCTACCTGATTGGCAAGGAGGCGCGCGACCGCGGCTTCGCGGAGGGTATCGGCTTGGGCGTCGACGGGCGGTTGTCGGAAGGCGCGGGTGAGAACCTGTTCATCATCAAGGACGGCAGACTCATGACTCCGCCGGCCGCCTCCTCTATCCTGCAGGGCATCACCCGCGACACCATCCTGCGCCTGGCGGAGCAGGAAGGCCTGCCCGTAATCGAGCAGGCCCTGCCGCGTGAGGCGCTCTATCTCGCCGACGAGCTGTTCATGACCGGCACCGCCGCCGAGATCACTCCGATCCGGTCGGTGGATGGCGTCGTGGTCCGCTGCGGCGGCCGGGGACCGATCACCCAGCGGATGCAGGCGCTGTTCCACGGCCTTTTCCACGGCGAGACGAACGATCGCTGGGGCTGGCTGGAGTATGTGGGCGCCGAGGGCGGAACGGGGCTGGCGGCAACGAAGGACACGGTTTTGGCGGACTAACCTCGCCGCCCATCCCGGCGAATGCCGGAATGGGCGGCAGTAGTGAACAGGAAGACATCGATGACGCCCAGGTCCCTGTACGAGAAGGTCTTCGACGCCCACGTGGTGGAGGCGGAAACGCCCGAGCGGCCGGCCGTGCTCTACATCGACCTGCACCTCATCCACGAGGTCACCAGCCCCCAGGCCTTCACCGAGCTGGAGGCGCGCGGGCTGAAGGGGCGACGTCCTGACCGCACGGTGGCCACCATGGACCACTCCACGCCCACCCTGCCCCCTGATGCAGAGGGCGTGCGCCCCTACGCCACTCCCCAGGCCCAGGCCCAGGTCGACCAGCTGCAGCGTAACTGCTCCGCCCATGGCGTCACCCTGCACGACTGGGACAGCCCTCATCGAGGCGTGGTGCACGTCATCGGGCCGGAGCTGGGCCTAACCCAGCCCGGCATGACGGTGGTCTGCGGCGACAGCCACACCGCCACTCACGGCGCGTTCGGGGCGCTGGCCTTCGGCATCGGCACCTCCGAGGTCGGCCATGTGCTTGCGACCCAGACCCTGCTCCAGCGCCGCGCCAGGCCGATGCGCGTCACCGTGGACGGCCGCCTGTCCAAGGGCGTCTCGGCCAAGGACCTGGCGCTGGCCATCATCGCCGAGCTGGGCTTCGGCGGCGGCACCGGGGCCGTGCTGGAATATGGGGGCGACGCGGTCCGCGGCCTGGACATGGAAGGCCGCATGACCATCTGCAACATGTCCATCGAGGCAGGGGCCCGGGCCGGCCTGATCGCGCCGGACGCCACCACGCTCGCCTGGCCTTACGGCCGCGACGCCGCGCCCAAGGGCGAGGCGTTCGACCGGGCGGCAGGGCGCTGGCTGTCGCTGGCGTCCGACGACGACGCCGCATTCGACCGCGAACTGCGGCTGAACGCCTTCACCATGAAGCCTATGGCCACCTGGGGCACCACGCCGGACGCCGCCGTCGCCATCGAGGACGCGGTGCCCGCGCCCGCGACGACCGCGGCGAAGAAGGCGCTGGACTACATGCGCATCGAGGCCGGCAGGCCGCTGGCGGGCGCGGCCGTGAACGTGGTCTTCGTCGGCTCCTGCACCAACGGCCGGCTGGCCGACCTGCGCGCCGCCGCCGAGGTGCTGCGTGGCCGCCACGTGGCGCAAGGCGTGCGGATGCTGGT